>DAISJE010000145.1:0-9118 GCA_036821665.1 Bryobacteraceae bacterium
GTTGAATTTGGATCTGCGATTTGCAGGTCGCGCGACATTCTGGCACGCTGGCCGAAAGCCGCCGTCGACCAAACCGCCAATGTGGCGGCGGCCATTAAACAAAAGGATTTCATTGGGGTCTCTCTTCGCATTCGAACAAGCGCCTGGAAGTTACGCGGCGGTCAGCGAACCCGCTGCGGTCTCTTTATGTTTCTTAAAACAGATGGAATAAGAGAGAAATGCCGGCAATAACTGTGTATTGCGCCGCACTGTTCTCTGGGCTTTTCAATTTTTGAATAGAAATCTTCCGTAGAGCAGTAATTGAAGACTTGCATCAAAAAAAAATTGTCAGATAGAAAACCAAGCGTCCCTTGGTTTGCCGGCAAGCTAGACGGCTGGCGAAGGCATAGCGTAACTATTTACTAAAGTTCCTATAGGACATTCATTATAAGATAGAACCCAGCGAAAAAACTTGGATTTTTGAAGAAAAACGGATAGAATTCAAGAGTTCCAGGAACTAAGTTTGGATATTTAAGAAGTGCCATGCATTTGCAAGGCAATAGCGTTCCCGCTGTCTTGTTGGGTGGCCGTTGCGGTCTATGCCAGCAGTGCTGATACAGGACTCGATCCTTCAAAGTTAATCAGTCAGTTTCATCAGGACGTGTGGCAGACCGAACAAGGACTGCCACAAAACTCTGTGCCGTCCATTGCGCAATCGAGCGATGGTTATCTATGGCTCGGGACGGAACTGGGCTTGGTGCGTTTCGACGGGCTTCACTTTGCGGTTTTTAATAAAGGAAACACGCCCGCCCTACGAAGCAATAAGGTTGACGCAATCCTAGCCGATCGAGGAGGTAATCTTTGGATCGGCACAATCGGGGGCGGCCTTACTCGTTTCAGTCACGGCAAGTTCACAACGTTTACAACGAGCCAGGGACTTTCCGGCAACTCGGTTCTTTCGCTGTTGCAGGACCAGACTGGAGATCTCTGGATTGGTACAAACGGCAGTGGTGTAGATCGCCTGCACAATGGGCATTTCACCGTTTACACAACCAAAGACGGTCTTCCGGACAACGAAGTTTTCGGGCTGGCACAGGATCGCGACGGAAGCATCTGGATGGGTACAAATGAAGGGCTCAGTCACTTCGCGAGTGGAAGCTTTCATACCTATAACACTCGCGACGGCCTTGCCAATGCCAATGTCCGATGTTTGGAAATGGCTTCCGATGGCACTCTTTGGATCGGCACAAACGGTGGTGGTTTGAGCAGCTTCCGCGGTGGACGATTTCGTTCGTTCGCTGTGAAAAACGGCCTGCCGAGTAACGCGATCTCTTCTCTTCGGTTAGATCGGAGAGGAAGTCTCTGGATTGGTTCGTTCGGTGGCGGCCTGACAAGGATGACCGGCAGCAGATTCAGCACCTATTCAAGCAAAGATGGCCTGCCGAGTAATGACGTTTGGTCCATATACGAGGACCGCAGCGGAAATCTTTGGGTCGGCACCGGAGGGGGTGGTCTCGTAAGGTTTTTCGACGGAAACGTTTTCACCACATACGGACCCCGCGAAGGCCTGTCGAATGCCGTTACGCTGCCTGTTTTTGAGGATCATGAAAACAATTTGTGGATCGGCACGAACGGCGGTGGACTTAACAAATTTCGAAATGGCCGATTTTCTGCGTTAACCACCAAGAGCGGGCTGGCGGACAATCTCGTGTTTACGATCTGTGAAGACCTGGAACATGCGCTCTGGGTCGGTACACGCAAAGGGCTCAACCGAATTAAGGATGGCAAGGTCACCACCTATACGAAAAAGGACGGCTTGCCCAGCGACGTCGTATCCGCAAGCTATGTCGACCGTGAGGGGGCTGTTTGGATTGGAACTCGGGCGGGCTTAAGCCGGTTGAAAAACGGAAAATTTACGACTTATACGACTAAGGACGGATTGTCCAGCAACGTCGTGCAGGTTATTCACGAAGACCACCAGCATAATTTGTGGATCGGTACCGGGGGCGGCGGTTTAGATCTATATAAAAATGGGAAATTCGAGGTTTTTGATTCGCGCCACGGGCTCTCGAACGACGTGGTCTTATCTCTTTATTCCGACACGGATGGAACTCTCTGGATCGGCACGGACGGAGGCGGGTTAAACCGGCTGAAGAACGGGAAATTCACCGCCTATACGAGCCGGGACGGCATGACCGATGACGCTGTGTTCCAGATTCTCGCGGACGATGCGGGCAACCTGTGGATGAGCAGTAACAAGGGTGTTTTTCGCGCAAGCCTGCGAGATTTAAACCAATTTGCGGCCGGGAAGCTCAAGCGAATTTCGTCCGTTTCGTATGGCACTGCGGATGGCATGAACAGCAGCGAGTGCAATGGCGGCTTTCAGCCCGCGGGATGGAAAGCTCACGACGGCCGGTTGTGGTTTCCCACCATGAAGGGAATCGTTGAAATCAATCCCCGCAGGCTCGGCGGCGCGGAAATTCCGCTGGCGGTTCTAATCGAGCAGGCATTTATTGATGGACGTAAGGTGCGCACCGGCGACAGTATCGAAATTCCGCCCGGACGCGGTGAACTCGAATTTCATTACTCGGCTCCTGATTTCCGTTCGGCTCAACGAATCGCCTTCCGATACAGGCTGGAAGGATTCGACCAACACTGGATCGATGCAGGCGGAAGGCGCATTGCGTATTACACCAATATTCCTCCCGGCCGCTATCGTTTCCAGGTAATCGCGGGCAATCCGAATGGGAAATGGACTTTTCCGCCCGCTACACTCGCCTTTCGGCTCAAACCTCACTTTTACGAATCGTTCTGGTTTTTCAGCCTTTGCATCTGCGTGCTACTAGGCTTGATAAGCGCTACTCACTGGGCGCGTATTCGGCAATTGCGAATCAGAGAGAAACTTCTGGAATCGCGAGTACGTGAGAGAACCGCCGAGCTGCGCACAGAAATTGCCGAACGCGAGCGGGCCGAACTGGAGTTGATTAAGGCTAAGGAAGCGGCCGAGGCTGCCAGCCGAGTCAAGAGCGAGTTTCTCGCCAATATGAGCCATGAGATCCGTACGCCCATGAGCGCGGTGCTCGGGATGACGGAGCTTGCGTTAGCGGCGGCCCGGCCTTCCGAACAGCGCGAGTATCTGGAGATCGTGAAAAATTCCGCTCGCTCGCTCCTGACGTTGATCAACGATATTCTCGATTTCTCGAAGGTGGAAGCGGGAAAGCTTGATCTCGACCCGATAGATTTTGATCTTCGGC
This sequence comes from Bryobacteraceae bacterium, assembly GCA_036821665.1. GTDB lineage: Bacteria > Acidobacteriota > Terriglobia > Bryobacterales > Bryobacteraceae > Bog-105. The sequence goes on from DAISJE010000145.1 coordinate 3,234, forward strand.
AAAACGTGAATGAGACCGTCAGGCTCATCAGTTGCCGGGCAAAGCAAAAAGGTCTCAATCTAATCTGCAACGTGGAACCCGGTGTTCCGGCCCTGGTGAATGCAGATCCTGTACGGCTGCGCCAGGTGCTCTTAAACTTACTCGGCAACGCCATCAAATTTACAGATCACGGACAAGTGGTTCTGACGATCTGGTGCGACGAAGACAACGCGATGGGACCTCTTCTCCATTTTGTTGTGCGCGATTCGGGTATCGGCATCGCGCCGGATAAGCTGAAATCGATTTTCGAGGCTTTCGTGCAGGCCGACAGCTCGACTACGCGCAAGTTCGGTGGTACCGGCTTGGGTCTGGCCATCTCTCATCAGCTAGTCCGCCTGATGGGCGGCAGCATCTGGGCACATAGCAAAGTAGGACAGTGCAGTGAATTCCATTTCACAGCCAGGTTCCGACCCGCCAAATTTGCGAGCGCGCCGCTTCCAATTCGCGACAGACTGGTGTGCGCTCAGGAACAGAGCGCCGAGCAAGCCCTATCCGCCGAAAATCTCAATCTCTCGGTCTTGCTTGCAGAAGACAATCCTGCCAATCGCATGGTGGCGCGCGTCACCCTCGAAAGGGCAGGTTTCCGTGTCACAGAAGTTGAAAACGGCCGCGATGCTGTTGAAGCTGCAAGCGGAGCGAAGTTCGATTTAGTTCTAATGGATTGCCGGATGCCGATAGTGGACGGCTACGTGGCAGCCCGACAGATCCGGCAGCTTAGCGGTTTCCATGGTCAAGTGCCCATCATCGCGCTAACGGCCAGCGCCTTTAAAGAAGACCGGGAACTCGCCGAGGAGGCCGGCATGAATGACTTCCTTTCGAAACCATTCCAAGCCCGGGAATTAATTGCCAAATGTCTGACCTGGGCCAAAGGCGATGTAAGTGGCTCGCCCACGCCGGTGTTACAGGCCGGAAGAAAGGAGCCGATGGGCGGGGCACTCGAGGATTACTCCACCGAGCTTCTGGGAAGTCTTATGAAAATCTTTCTGGAAACGGCGCCTCCTGTTTTCCGCGATTTGCTAAATGCGTTAGAAAAAGAAGACAGTCAGGAGGCGAGACGCCTCGCGCATTGGTTGCAGGGTGGGGCTTCCCGCGTTTTGAACCCCGCGCTACAAGAAGATTTAATGCGAATTGAAACCGCTTGCGCAGTTTCACGGATCGTTTCTGATTCAGAAATCGAATCGTTGAAGGCGTCCTTTGAATCCGCGTGCGAATATGCCGACGGCTGGTTATTCGGTGGAAAGTCTGCTCGCGCCATCGCTTGAACGGCAGCCCATCAGCACCCAGGCGCTCAGCAGTAGCGGTAACGTGACGATCCAGATCACTTCTGTATAAAGCTTGTGATCGGAAAGATACCCGATTATAGGCGAAATAACGGTTTGCAGGATGCCAAAGGCGCAGGTGAGCGCGGCAATCGCGACACCTGAACGGGCCGCGCCATAAAGATCGATGGGAAGCGCATAGATATTGACGCTACCGGCCAGCGCAAAAAAGAAGCTGATTGAAATGATCGCCGTAGCCCAGCCTGCATCCGGTGCAAACGGCAGCAGCAACGTCGATAACGCTCCAACGGCGCTCACCCAAACCGCCCGTCGCCGCGCTCCCAGAGGGGATGCCGATTGCTTAATCCAGCGCAATGAGAGCCATCCCCCGAAAAACCCGCCAAAGTTAGAAATCAGGGGAGGAATCCAAACGTAACTGGCCGATTCGCGCAGGGTCAAATGATGGACGCGCGTCAGGTAAAGTGTCGTCCAATTTGACCAGAGCGAATAGCTACCCATCCAGAGCACATTCGCGATCACCAGCAGAATCAGGTTCCGCTCGCGCAATATCGACAAGCTAGGTCGTGTCTTCCTTTCCGCTTTTCCTACAAACTCTTCTGTGGCGAACTGCGGGCGAATTTTCCGGCTGACGAACAGCCAGACAGGAATCCAGGCGAAACCAAAGCAGCCCGTGATGACAAACGGGGCGCGCCAGCCGCGTGAAATCGCCAAGCCGATCCAGACTGCCGATAATGCAGCGCCCAAGCTGAGGCCGATCTGGTTCACTGCTGCTCCCAAAGCCCGTTCGCCGGGTTTGAGATACAGGCCATTCACTTTTCCGAATGCCGGAACAGCCGCCGATTCGCCAATTCCCAGAGCGATCCGGCAAAAGGCGAGTCCACCGAAACTGCGCATCAGACCCGCGCTGATGGCTGCCGCAGACCACCAGCTTACGGCCGCGCTCATCCCGCGATTAACCCCGAACCGGTCCAGGAACCATCCTGAAAACAACGTACTCGCCGCGTACGCGATGGAGAAGGAAGAGATCAAAAATCCGAAACCGGTCTGATCGAAATGCAAACTTGCCATGATCAAAGGAGCCAGCGTATTCAACAGCAATCGATCGAGATAGTTCAATGTGGACGAAATGACGAATACGCCAACGGCGAACCATCGCAAAGCCAGACTGGAGGCGTCAAATGGACTCGGAACAGGATCGTGACTTCGGGCGTCGGAAGTTTCTCGGAGCGGCTGCATCTTTGGCCGCGGCAAATGCGGCCCTAGGTCGAGACTACAAGAGTGCGGATCGCGAGCCTCAACTTTTCCCGGGTCACATCGCTGAGGTCGGCGGTATCCGAGTTGGACACTTCACCGATTCACGGCGGCCTACCGGCTGCACGGTCTTGATTTTCGAAGGCGGCGCCGTGGCAGGAGTCGATGTCCGCGGCTCCGCGCCGGGCACGCGTGAGACCGACCTGCTGAAGCCGATCAATACTGTCCAGCGAGTGAATGCGATTCTCCTATCCGGCGGCAGCGCTTATGGTTTGAATGCGGCGGCAGGGGTCATGCAATATCTCGAAGAACAGAGGGAAGGGTATCGCGTTGGTCCGCACGTAGTTCCGATCGTTCCGGCAGCCATTCTCTTCGACCTCAATATCGGCGACGGGAAGATCAGGCCGGACCACAAGTCCGGATACGCTGCGTGCCAGGCTGCCTCCAGCGCGCATGTGGTGCAAGGGAACGTCGGAGCCGGGGCCGGTGCAACCGTCGGCAAATTCTTTGGCCTCAAGAATGCCATGAAATCCGGGCTTGGAACGGCAAGTCTTCAAGTTGGAACGGATTTAACTGTCGGTGCTCTGGTCGCGGTGAACGCGATTGGCGATGTGTTGGATTATCGGACGCACCACCGCATTCTGGCTGGCGCGCGTACGCCAGATGGTCGAGGGTTCGTAAATAGTAAGGAGAAAATCTTGCAGGGCGCTCTGCTGGAGCGCAAGAGAGCCGTCGCAGGCGAGCATACGACGATTGGGGTGGTCGCGACCGATGCCGCGTTGACCAAAGCGGAAGCCACGAAAATCGCGCAGATGGCGCACGATGGGCTGGCGCGCACCATCAATCCGATTCACACCGCCGCGGACGGTGATACAATTTTCGCCGCGGGAACCGGCAAATCGGTAGTTCGCGCGGACGTGACTACTATTGGAGCCGCTGCCTCCGAGGTGATGGCACGCGCGATTAATAACGCGATTCTGAACGCCACAAGTATACCGGGATATCCGGCGTACCGGGATATAAAAGAGAGCTAATGATTAGACGTTAGCTACAGCTTTTTTAGGGGCTTGGGAACTCTCAGCGGCGGCCGTTGCGTTTTCCTGTACTTCACTGTTCACGATTTCGATCTTCCCTTTGAAATAAGCGCCGTCTTCGATCACGATCCCTGGTGTCCGGAGGTCCCCAAGAAGGCGGCCGCCCTTCCGCACGGTCACTTTTTTCGTGGCATCCACGTTGCCGTCGATAATTCCGGCGATATCGACCTCGCGAGCCGTGACGTTGGCCCTTACTCTGCCTTGGGCTCCGACCGTGAGATCGTAGCCGGGCAATTGCAAGCCACCCTCGAGCTCACCGTCTACTTGCATGTGTTCTCCACTCCTGACCTGGCCGCGGATGATCATTCCCTTGCCAATAATGGCTAAATTGGCTGGCTCGGCAGGGCTTCGGCCGGTCCTGCTATCGGGGGGATTGGTCTTTGCGAGATCTTGGGGTTTCCGATCGCTCCACATCTGTCTTGTCTTTCTCTCCTACTGAAGGATAGCTTTGGTGCGCGAGGTGTTCGTCATGTTGCATCACCGCGCCGCAAGTACGGTGATACCACACGCGAATCATTCACTTCCACAAGCAGAGTAACGGTACGATGTTGCTTTCCGTAGTTTTATGACAGTGGCCATCACACGCCGCGCTGCAATCGCCACGGGCCTGGCAGGTATTGGCCTTGCCGCCGATCCCGCCAGGCGCAATCTTAAGATCGCCGTCTTCTCGAAACATCTTCAATTCCTGACAGGAACGGATTTGGCGCGTGCCGCCTCCGAAATTGGCTTTGATGGAATCGACATTACCGTTCGCCGTGGCGGTCACGTCGATCCTGGGCGTGCCGCCGAGGACCTTCCGCCGCTTGTATCGATCATCCGCAAGCAGGGTTTGGACGTCCCCATGGTAACGACCGATATTGTCGATACCCATAGTCCCCATGTCCGCACGGTGCTCAGCACACTGGCGCAACTCGGCATTCGATATTACCGCTGGGGCGGTTTCAAATATCGGGACGATCAGCCATTCGCCGGTCAGCTCGACGACTTTCATCGTCGTTCCGAGCAGCTGGCAACAGTTAATGCCGAATACAATGTTTGCGCCATTTACCACACTCATTCCGGAGTCGGGCTCGTCGGCGCTCCTGTTTGGGATATCTTTCTAGTACTGAAAGATCTAAATCCGAATGCGGTGGCGATCAATTACGATGTCGGTCACGCGACTGTCGAGGGCGGTCTCGGTGGCTGGATCGACAGTTTCCGGCTCGCGTCAAGCTATGTACGCGGAGTGGCCATCAAAGATTTCATCTGGAAAGTAGACGACCGCGGCAATTGGGCGCCTGCATGGCTCCCGTTGGGGCAGGGAATGGTTCACTTTCCGGAGTTTTTTTCTTTGCTCGCCAATACGCCATTTAACGGCCCTGTGCAGCTCCATTTCGAATATCCGCTCGGCGGCGCGGAGGACGGCAACCGGCAGCTCACTATTTCACGAGAACAGCTCTTCTCGGCCATGCGGCGAGATCTCCGCGGGTTGCGTGCATATTTACGCGGTGCCGGATTATCGAATGCATAGACGTGACTTCTGTAAATCCGCGGCGCTTGCCGCCGTGCCGGCCATCGCTAAATCACCGCGCAATACCGCCATTCGCGTTGAAGAAATCTCGCACTCCTATCAGGATTTTCGTTATCGCGCTCCCTACAAATTCGGCGGCGTAGCGGTTGATCGCGTCACATTATTGAACGTCGAATGCGTCGTCAGCCTGCCGAACGGCCGCTCTGCCAAGGGTTTCGGTTCGATGACGATGGGCAATGTTTGGTCTTTTCCTTCGCGCGTATTGACGTACGATCAGACGCTCGGCGCTATGAAGGCGCTGGCCGGAAAAATTAACAAGCTGACCGCGAACTACCGTGAGTACGGCCATCCGATCGATCTCAATTGCGCGCTCGAAGCTTCATACCTCGATGGCGCGGCCGAGGTAACTCGCGAGTTGCACCTCTCCGAGCCGATCCCGAAACTCTGCATGCTTGTCACGGCCAGCCCGTTCGATGCCGCTTTACATGACGCCTTCGGCAAAGTTCATGGACGCAATGTGTATCAGGCGTACGGTCCCGACCTGCTGCCGAACGATCTTTCGAAGTACCTGGGCAAACAGTACGCGGGCCGCTGGCTGAATCAATTTGTTCTGACGAGGCCAACGCCTCAAATGCCCGTCTATCATTCGGTCGGCGCGCTTGATCCTCTTACGGCCTCCGATGTTACGCATCCGATTCATGACGGTCTCCC
>DAISJE010000146.1:0-9076 GCA_036821665.1 Bryobacteraceae bacterium
GAACGCGCGAGCGGCAGTCGTGCCTGTCCCGGAGTAGGCCCATTCAATCCGTCCGCCTGTTTCCTATCGAAACTTCGGAACACCACTCTAGCGCCGGAAAAGTCATTTCTAATTTCGTGCGGCGGGAAAGGTGTGTCTATGGCAACGTGAGCAATCTGATCCGCTGTTCGTAAACCGCGGATCGAGTCGTCCTTTACCTATTCCGCGAACGCCTTTTTGAGCTTGGAATACGTCTCGTCGAGTCCTTCCGGCAGGACACGGGTCATGCCCACGCTGGTCATGAAATTAGCATCGCCGTTCCAGCGCGGAAGGACATGCAGGTGAATGTGCTGTTCTATCCCTGCTCCGGCCGCCTCGCCGAGATTCATTCCGATATTAAGGCCATCCGCACAGTACACAACTTCCAGAATGCGCTCGGCGCGACGCGCTAACCGCATCATTTCCTCGCTTACTTCATCGCTGGCTTGTGAAAGCCGGGAGACGTGTTCGTAAGGCGCGATCATCAAATGACCGCTTGTGTAGGGATAGCGGTTGAGAATCGCAAATGCGAGCGCTCCTCTGTATACAACCAGGTTCTCTTCGTCGGAGGCCGGCTCGTCACCGATACAAAAGATACAACGCCGTGCATCCTTCTTTTCCTTCATGTAGGTGGAGCGCCAAGGGGCCCACAGATGATACATGAAGCCGGTCTAGATGTCGCCGTTTCTGTTTTGGTCCGTTTCATTCACCGCGGGGGCGGCAGATCCGGCGACGTGCTGCGCACCCGTCTGCGAGGTATGGTTGACCAGGTCGCGCAGTTCCTTGCTTGGTTTAAAAAACGGGATCCGCTTTGACGGAACTTCCACGCGCGAACCCGTTTTGGGGTTGCGTCCAACGCGCGGTTGCCGCTGCCGCGTACGGAAGCTGCCAAAGCCGCGAATCTCAATCTTTTCCCCCTTATGAAGGCTGTTCACGATACTGTCGAAAATGGTTTCCACGATCGTCTCCGAATCCTTGCGGGTCATTTCGACCACTTTCGAGACTTCTTCGATCAGCTCCGCTTTCGTCATTGAGTTATTTCCCTGTTAAGTCTTGTTATGATTCCCGATGCTTGATCACATCGCCAACCGTGCTCGTGGCCGCGGCAGCCTGCCGGCGGTAATCCTGCAACCGCGCTCGCTCGTCCTCTTCTGAAATCGCTCGCAGGCTCAGGCCAATGCGCCTCTGAGCCTCGTTCATCTTAATGATCTTAAAATTAAATTCTTGCCCGATCGGCAGCGCCGGCTCTTCGGCGGCCGGCTGAGCTTTAGAATTGCGCCGCTTGCTTGTCTCTCCGCCGATCTCACTGCGATGGCAGAGGCCTTCGACGCCTTGCATCAGTTCGACGAACATACCGAACGAAGCCGCGCGCGATGTCCGGCCCTTGATAACATCGCCGATCTGATGCGTTCTGAAAAATGTCTCCCATGCGTCCGGCTGCAGTTGCTTAATACCGAGCGATAATCGGCGATTCGGCGCATCGATGTTCAGAATGACTGCCTGTACCATCTGGCCTTTCTTGACCAGCTCGGATGGATGCTTAATGTGCATGGTCCATGACATATCCGAGACATGTACCAGACCATCGATACCTTCTTCAATCTCGATAAAAGCTCCGAATTCCGCAAGTTTTCTGACGCGCCCCTCTACCACGGATCCTACGCTGTAGCGGTCGGCCACCGTTGTCCAAGGGTCGGCCTCGAGCTGTTTGATGCCGAGCGAGATGCGCCGCTCTTTCGGTTTGACTTCCAGAACGACGGCCTCAACCTGATCGCCGGCCTTCACCACCTTGGCAGGATGCTTCATGCGCCGGCTCCAGGTCATTTCAGAGATATGTATCAGACCTTCGACGCCAGGCTCAAGTTCAACGAAAGCGCCGTAATCCGTAACACTGACGATTCGGCCGATGACCCGGCTTTGAACCGGATAATGCTGCTCGATGTTGGCCCATGGGTCGGGCCGCATCTGTTTTAAGCCTAAAGAAATCCGCTCCTTATCGCGGTCAAACTTCAAAACTTTGACGACGATCTGCTGGCCTACCTGGACGATCTCGGAAGGATGGCTCACGTTCCCGTAACTTAAATCGCTGACGTGCAGCAAGCCGTCGATGCCGCCCAGATCGACGAAGGCGCCGTAATCGGTCAGATTTTTTACGAAGCCTTCGATCTCGGATCCTTCACAGATACTGGCCAGCGCCTGAGCTTTCCGCGCCGCCAGTTCGTTTTCGAGCAGAATGCGACGCGAGACTACTGCATTACCACGGCGTCGATTGAATTTGAGAACGCGTACCTCGATCTCCTGCCCGACATAGCTATCGACGTTGTGAATTGGACGTAGCTCAACCTGCGAACTTGGCAGAAATGCCATTACTCCGATATCTACCGCGAGGCCGCCTTTGATCTTATTTATTACTTTGCCGGTTACCGGCGTCCCCTCTGCTGCCGCTCTCTCGAGAACTTCCCAAACGTGACGCCGGTGCGCCCGCTCATACGAGAGCAGAATGTATCCTTCTACCTGAACGCCGCTGCGATCGATCATCACTTCGATCACATCGCCGGCTTTCACCGACGGCTTTCCGTCTACAACCGGGAACTGCTCGGCCGGAACTAGACCTTCGGTTTTGCGGCCAATATCGACAATGACTTCTTTCTCGGAAACGCTGAGAACATGGCCATGAAAGATCTCGCCTTCGTGCGCAAAGTGGCTGCTGTAGTCATCGAGAAACGCCTGATAGTCGGAACTCTCGGCAGTTCCCGGCGCTTCAACATATTCATCAGATGGACCGGCCATGATTGTCATTCCTGAATCGTTGCTCCGTGCGCGAGAAACTATCCGGGTGCAACCTTGCCCTCCAGAACTGCTCAGATACGCCCAGCTTGCGCCTCAACTCGTTGATAGCTCAGTACTTCAGAACTATAGCCGACACTCCTGAGGTTGTCAACCGGACCGCTGGTTTATACCGGTTAAGGGGTTTTAAGAATAATGTCGATCACATGCTCCAGCCAGGCAACCGTCATATATACTAAAGATGCAGTTGGAATTATTCTGCCACTGCGGAGAACGCCATGATTGAAGGACTACTACAGCCCACGCATCTACTTATCATTCTGGTAGTGGCGCTGTTTATATTTGGCCCTAAGAAGCTGCCTGAGCTGGGGCAAGGTCTCGGCAAAGGTATCCGCTCGTTTCGGGACAGCATGAAAGCCGGCTCGGAGGAACACGAGAAAATCGAGACGCCGGCAACCCAGCAGACGGAACACACTACTAAATAGCTTTCGTCACCTCGGCTCGTCTCGCTTTACACGTCGCGCTAGTCCTTCGTTCTCACGACACCGTTCGATTTTGGCGTGCGCGAGATAGGTGTTCGCTTTTGCCTGTGATAAACCCCTATTCAGCGAATCGAAAGACGTTTCGATTTACTTTTTGCCAACTCAGAAATTTTTGCACCGGCCGGAAAGAATTGCTGCGCCTTACGGTTCGCGAAGACGAGTGCCGGATGTTGGCGAATAGATTTATTCAAATCGCAAATCGCTGATTCGCTTCACATTTCCAGGTCTTATTACATCCGGATTTCCACTATCCGCGCTGCTGGCCCTAAAACTGCCTCACCATATCCCGAAGGTGATACGGAAGTCACCGGTAGAGATGATCGCAAGAGGTCATCGCCCCCTCGCCAAAGCGCTGAGGGGAAACTGAATAAACAAAATTTTAGGGAGCGGTGGAGCTTAATGACAACAGAAGAATATGGAAAGGCGTATCAGCGAGGATTCAATCTGACCGTGCGGTTTTTGGTGTCACGAGGCCTGTCGTACGATGCGGCGCTGGATACAGCACAAGCAGCGTGGGCCAAAGGCTGGGAGCGTAGAGAGCAGCTCCGGGATCCGAACCTGGTATTGACCTGGACCAATAGTATTGCCCTGAACATACATCGAACGTTCTTAAGACGGGAGCCCCAGACGCAGACTTTACCCGAACTGCAGGCGCCACCTCGTATGAACGTTGCCGCCATTGATGTAAAGCGCATTTTGAACGAATGCAAACCGAATGACCGCGTAGTTCTCGAAGGTCACTATATTGAAGGTTATAAAGTGCAGGAAATTGCGCGACAGCATGGCTGGTCGGAAACTGCGGTTCGTATACGGTTGCTTCGGGCACGTAGAAGCGTGGAGCGGCGTCTGAGCCGTCCGAAGCACGCGCGCCTTCGAAACCTGGCCGAAAAAACAAAAAAGGCGCTTGCGAGCGCCCTGGAAGTGTCACCTCTAGAAGCAGCCAAAGTGGCGTAGTAGATCAATAGTTTATTTTTCGCGAGTGATCCCACTCAATCGCGAGAATAGCGCGGTAAGGCGTTTCGATAACGAAATTGCTTTACCGCGTTTTTCTTTTCTCCACGCAATCTTGGGCAACGGCGAAATCTGCTAGTCTCAGTGACGTGGCGCGCCTGTTTGCCCGCTATAGCGTAGCGCTAGTAACGTGCCTCGGCGCTTGGGCCGGTTCTCCCCAATTTTCAACATGGACCGTCGCGCGAGCTCCGCGCCTGGAGGTTTACTCTCAAGGTGACGCCGATCACGCGCGCAAAACACTTGCGCAATTTGAAAAGCTGCGGATCTTCTTTAATCAAAACGGGCTGATCCGGGTTCCGGCGGATGCTGGCGCTCCGCTTCTTCGTATCGTCAGCTTTCGTTCCGAAAAGGATTATGAAAATTTCCGGGTCCGGCCGAATGCCGAGGCGTACTATGCCGCCTATGAAAACGACGCCTACATCGTCATGCCGCAGACTGAATCTGTTGAACTCCCGCTTGGTGCGCACGAATATACGCATTACTTCCTTGGTGCAGCCGGGTTAAAACTGCCTGCCTGGATGAATGAGGGTTTAGCAGAATTCTTTTCTACTGTTCACATCACGGACCGAGGCTGCACGTTAGGTGGAATCTTACCGGCGCGGCTGCAAACCCTGCAACATCGCAAATGGCTGTCCCTGGCGCAATTGCTCAGGTTTTCAGAAGCGGCTCCGGTCCTCCAATCGCGAGAGCAGGCTGATATCTTCTATGCGGAAAGCTGGGCGCTTGTCGACTTGCTCGTCGGCGCACCCGAATATGCGCCGCATTTTCGAGATCTGATTACAACGTTGAATCGAGGCACGCCGGGCGCGCAAGCCTTGACTGCAACCTTTGGAAAATCTCTCGATGCGATCTCCGGTGATTTGCGGGCTCGCGTGCATAATCGAAGCTTCGCAGCGCTATATTATCCTGCCATTCGACGCGCAAGCATCCGCGCAGATATTTCTGAACTCTCAAGCGTCCAGTCGCGGACCTTGCTGGCCGAACTGTTGACGGCCGAAGGTGAACTCCAGCGCGCGGAATCTTTCTATGCGGCGCTTCAACAACAATCGCCCGGCGACCCAAATGCCTTGGCAGCGCTAGGAACCATTGCGCTACGCCAACATCAGCGATCCAAAGCCATCGCCTATTGGCGAGCGGCAATTGATGACGGAATCACAAATGCGGACATTTGCTATCGCTTTGCCTTGCTTGCCGAAGAGGCAGGGCTGCCTACCGGCGATATTCGGCATGCGCTGGAACGTGCGGTACTACTGAGGCCCGGTTTCGACGATGCGCGTTATAAGCTCGCGCTGCTGGAAAGCAATGCCGGCGATTTCGCTGCAGCCGTCACGCAACTTCGGGCCATTCGTGCCATAGCACCGGCCCGCGCCTTCAGTTACTGGAGCGCACTGAGCTATGCGTCGATGGAATCGGGCGACCGCACGGCAGCGAAGGAGGCCGCACAGGAAGCCGCTAAATACGCTCATACAGCTTCTGACCGCTTGCGCGCAAATCAACTCGCATATATTGCCGAGACGGATGTTACCGTTGAATTCGTGCAGGATGCGGATGGCCGTTCGCGGCTAGTGGAAACTCGCGTTCCTCATGGCACGGCAGATTGGAACCCCTTTGTTGAACCTACTGATCGAATTCAGCACGCCGCTGGACAGCTTCGTGAAATCGTCTGCTCCGGCGGCAAGCTAAGCGGCCTTGTTCTCGATACGCCGAATGGACGCCTCGCGCTCTCGGTTTCTGATCCGCAGCATGTTTTCATGCAGAATGGCCCGGCGGAATTCACCTGCGGGCCGCAGCAACCTAAATCCATAAAAGTCGAGTACGCAGCCGCTTATGCAAACACCAAGAGCGGTGGAATTGTGCGAGGGATATCGTTTCCGTAAGCCTATGCGTTTCGTCTTCACCTGTCTGGCGGTTCTGATCGGATTTACCTCTACGGTCGCGGCGCCACTAGACGAAGCCCGGGAGCACGCCGAACAGGGTGTGCAGTTCGCCCGCGCCGGTAATCTTTCTCATGCCGAAGCGGAACTCCGCCAAGCTGTGCAACTTTCCCCCAATGATCCCTCCTATTTGACCAGCTTGGGCGGAATTCTGGGCATGGAGCAGAAGCTCACCGAGGCAAATGTCTATTTCGAAAAGGCGGTAGCAATCGATCCTGAGAACGCGCCCGCACGCCGCAATCTTGCCGCCAACCAGTGGCGATTGGGTCAATTTAAACAGGCTCAAGCTAACCTGGAACATCTGCTTCGCGAGCACCCGGAAGATAAAATCGCTACTCTGCTTCTGGGAATGGTCTCGGAAAACGAACACGACTACGCCCGCTCCGCTAAACTGCTTGCCGCCGTGCCGGAGTTGGTCGAGCAGCGCCCCGAATCGGTTGCTGCGTTAGCTAGTGCGTACTATCACACCGGGCGTCGGCAGGAAGCGCACAGACTTCTTGAAGGACTGCAACAGCAGCAGTCCGCTTCACCGCAGGGAATTGTGGCGGCAGCCTGTGTCGCGGTTCGCGCGCAGGATTACGAAGTCGCCGAAGAACTCTTCGGATCCGTTCGCTCCAGCTTTAATACTTCTCGCGCACAAGCCGAGGTCTACAACCTGTTGGGCACGGTGGAAATGAAGATGAATCAGTTCACCGATGCAATCCGATCCTACGGACGTGCCGTAGAGCTCGATTCGAAATCGGTCGACGCCCAAGTGGGCCTGGCCTCGGCCAAATGGGCGGCCGGCATGCGCAGCGAAGCAGAAGCTCAATTTCAGGATTTGCTAAAGCAGCACCCTCGTGACGCAGCCGTCTATGAAAGCTATGGAACTTCGCTGCTCGACAGCGCCACAGATAACTCCATGCTGTCTCATGCCGGGGTGCTACTTCAGAAGGCGGTACAACTCGATAGTTCGCGCCCGGAGCCGCATTATCAACTCGGTCTGCTGGAACTAAAGAAGAATGCGGCAGATGTCTCAGTGGACTCAATGCGTCAGGCAGTTATACAACTTCAAACCGCCGTACGGCTCGGCCTGAATGAGAATAGAGTTCATTACGCCTTGGCTCGGGTTTACCGGCGCCTTGGGCGAGAAGATGAAGCAGCAAAGGAAATGCAGGTTTACCAGCAGGAGTCAGGAGCGACACAAGGCAAGTAGATGCGCTGGCTCGCGATCCTACTTATTGCGTTGCCGCTGCTCGCCGCGCAGGAGATCTTTACCGATGTAACCGCTGAGGCCGGCATCCAATGGCGGCATTTTAGCGGCGAGTCCCCGGACAGATACCTGATCGAAGCGATGGGTGGCGGTGTTGCGTTCCTTGACTTTGACCAGGATGGCCGTCAGGATCTATTCTTTGTAAACGGCGGCGAGACTCCGAGAGGCAAGAGTGCAACACCGGTTCGGAATGCGCTATATCGCAATCTCGGCGACGGCAAGTTTGAAGACGTTACCGCGAAATCAGGTCTCGGGCACATGCCTTTCTACGGAATGGGTGTCGCTGCCGCGGATTTCGACAACGATGGATACCCTGACCTTTACATTACCGGCTATCCGTCTTCCGCCCTGCTGCACAACAATCGCGATGGCACGTTCACGGATATTACGGCGAAGGCCGGCGTAAGCAATGCGGGCAAGTGGGCGGCGAGCGCTGCCTGGTTTGACTACGACCGCGACGGCCGTCTTGATTTATTTGTCGCCAATTACGCGAAATTCTCTTTTGATCATGGACCTCATTGCGATTACCAGGGCATGCGAACGTATTGCGCGCAGGTTGCTTACCAAGGCGAGCAGCCCACTTTGTACCACAACAACGGTGATGGCACGTTTACCGACGTCACTAGGCAAGCCGGGCTTGCGAAACTGGTGGGCCGCGCGCTCGGGATCGTAGCTATCGACGCGAATGACGACGGATGGACCGATCTTTTCGTGGCGCGCGACGCCTCCCCCAACCTGCTGCTCATCAACCAGCACAACGGGACATTCAAAGACGTCGCACTGAACGCGGAAGTAGCGCTTAGCGCCGATGGCAACGCGCGGGCAGGGATGGGCGTAGATGCTGGCGACGTGAATGGCGACGGCCGGCCGGATTTCATCGTCACCGATTTCAATGACGAAACGCATGCTCTGTTTCTGAATGCGGGCAACTCTCCCTATCGCGAATGGACACGCGAATCGGGCCTTGCGGCACTCACACATACCTTCGTCGGATGGGGCACGCACTTTATCGATTTCGATAACGACGGCAACCTCGATTTGGTTTTGGTCAACGGCCATATCAACCAGGTGATTGAAAAAACTCGCGTGGACGTTTCGTATAAAGAACCGCCATTACTGCTGGCAAACAGCGGCAACGGAATGTTCCGTGATGTGAGCGCGCAAGCCGGTCCAGTTTTCCGTAACCGTTATCTCGGCCGAGGGCTTGCCGTGGGAGACTACGATAATGACGGCGGTATCGACGTTGTGTTTACGCGCCTGAACAACACGCCCATCCTGCTTCACAATAACGTCGGGCATCGGAAGTCCTGGGTCGGCATCGAACTCCAAGGAACGAAGAGTAATCGCGATGCAATCGGGGCGAAATTGACGTTAACGTGCGGGACGAAAAAGCTTGTACGGTGGATTACCGGAGGCGCAAGTTATCTTTCCTCTCATGACAAGCGGGTTGTCTTCGGATTGGATGATGCTACGGCGGGGCCCCTAAAGCTCGACATTCGATGGCCGAACGGGGATACGCAAACGGTAACGTT
>DAISJE010000147.1:0-9045 GCA_036821665.1 Bryobacteraceae bacterium
TTTCCAGCGGATCTTACTTAAGAACACCGGACTGGGCGTGTTCACCAGGGCCGGTGCCGGAGGCCAAGCGGTCGCGGGTGGAATCGCGAACAGCGATTCGCCTTGGAATGGAAACAGGGAACTGAACGCGACAGGGGACGAGCCGTGCGCGGTCGTCTGTATCCACTCTTCTAAAAAGCCGAGATCGCGCATGGCCAGAGTAACCGCGGAGTAAACGCGGTCGCTGCGATAGAGCGTATCGACGCGATCAAGTCCACCTTCGCCGGGTCCATAGCGCCAGGGGCCTGTGGGCCGGAGGCGAATTAGAAGCGCCTGCTGCATTTAGCTGAGTTTTTCTTGAAAGTCGCCGGCACTTACAAGCTGTTGGAGGGCAGGCAAACCTGCCTCCGTAAGCAGATTGTTTTCGGGCGCGCCCTTCGCGTAATAATCCTTGCTGCGCCAATTGAGAGATAAACCGGTAAACGTCACACGGCCGCTTCCACGACTGCCGCCGCCGCCGAGCGCATCGTCCTCGAGCAACCGCAAACCTTCCGCGACTCGCGCAAGCAGCGGCTTATCCTCCGGGCAGAGTACATCCATTACCATGCGAAAACGAAACCGCGCGCCTGCCGGAACGCGCTCGAGCGTACGAGGATTTGCCTGTGACGTAATGCGATCAACTGCGTTTTCGCTTTTCACTTCGGTCAATTCATCATCCAGGTTCTCGCGCATTTGCGTCGTAATACTATCGACTACTAACGGCGCATCGTACACGGTCAGACGTGCCGGTGTGGCAACCGGAGCCTCAATCGATTCTCCGTTTACTTTTTCGACACGCCCGGGATTGCGGCCGAAAAGCACACAGATCTCGTCATCCGGGCGCTCGCTCTGGTGAATGCGCACCTCCTGACCCTTACGTTTAGAGACATAGACCAGTTCGTTTGGAACAGCGAGGCCAAGCGACTGCTCGAGTAACGCGCGAAGCCGGCCGCGCAAAGAACTGCCCGGAATATAAGGAATACCGAAGGCATCCTTGATGACCGGATTGTCTGCGCCCCCTATCTCGAGCGAACCCTTGCCCGCTCCGATATGTAAGCCGGTCTGACATTTGATTTCACCTTCGAGCACCAGCTTGCCTAAGAAAGTAAGTTCCGTTTCCGCAGTATGAGAACTCATGCGTTTATGTCCTGTTCGTTGTAAGCCTTACTCGTTATAAGCAATGATCGCTTCAAATAAATCGCGGAAACGCTCATAACCGCGCGTATCATTCTTGCGAGTTACTTGCAAAAGCAGCCGCTCGAGCGCATCGAGGCTGCGCAAAGAATGGCGGGCAATGGTATACGCCAATCGCGCGCGGACCATGACGAACTCGTGCTGGCGCTCGCTTTCGGGAGCGCGGGTGGCGCGCCGCACGGAATTATAAAGACGCCGCAACTGGCTTTTGGTGCCGGAATCCATGTCGCGCATGCGACTCACAACGACGTGGGCCTGATTGTCGAGGTAGAGGCTATCGCCGATCAGTTTGTCGATATCGATTTCCGGAGGACCTTCTCCACGGCGTTCGCCAGGGCGGCCTGCGCCGGGACCACCGCGATCGCGATCGCGGCCGCGGTCACCGGGACCTCGCTCGCCTCTATCATTGGGCTTTCCGCCGGGCCCGCGGTTTTCGCGCGGCGGCCGGTTATCGGCACGGCGTTCTTCCGACTTCTTTTCCTCTACTTCAGCCATCGAAAATCCTTTCAAAAGTAGCTGTCAGCATTCAGCCATCAGCTTTCAGCGATCATCCGCTTGCTAACGCGCGCGGCTCAAAATGCATGCTTAGTTCCCAGCGGCGAGACGGGCCCATTCCAAACCCACTCGCGCCGAAGGGCGCAGTTTCATGCCGGCGGTCCGCTTGCCAACCAGGTTCGAGATTACAGCTTCGCGTAAATTGCCCGATTCCCTACCACGCGCTGGAGGGATCACGCGGGACACCCTCATATAAGTACGCCATGGTTTATCCAGGCGGACTGCTTTACCGCGACGACCAGGACGCGTCGAAAACGCCTCACGATAAACCGCGGCCAAATCGCGAATATAGCCAGCCGGATAACCGAACTTCGTCACTAGCCGGATCAAACTCTCTTTCAATTCGTCCGCATCCTCCAAGCGCTTCCATTCGAGTGTGCGTCCAAAGAGATGAAACGAGCCAACCTCATTTGACTTCGCGCTGCGTAACCCTGAGCTTGCCTCCTGTAATACGGCGGAAGCAGAAGCTTGCGGTTCGGAGGCAATTGCCAGAGCCATGCTCAATGTTTTGGCTTCCACTCCCGGCAACGATTCGAAATTGTGCTCTATAAATTTCTGGAAGAGTCGCTGCAGTTCGCGAGCCAGCACGATCAACGAGTCCCACGCCCCTAGGACTGTGAAGCCATCGCCTCCCCGATAAAGGATACTAATTTTGCGCCAGAAGTCCGGAAGCCGGGTACAAAGCAGCGCGAGTTCGCCCGCAAAAAAGTCCTTGAACGCTACGGAGAGATGAAGATGATCTTCGATTGTGGCGGCGCGGCGCAATTGCAAGTCGAAGTGATCGACATCGCCTCGCAGAATGCCCCAATTTTGCGCGCCATCGGCCCGCTGAGCCAAATCCGTAAGAGAAGCAAGCTGGGCGCCGGCCTCGTCGAGGGCGAGACAGCGTGGGAACAGAATTCCGTCCTCATCCAGCCCCGACTGTTCTTTCAGCAGCCAAGTATATTGACCTTCGTCCCAAGTAAGGTGGGCGGGCCGATCCGCCGAGCAGCCGATACGCTGAGCCGCGGGCATCTTTTCAGCGAAGTCTTCGAAATAGGAATCTGTTTGCGGGCGTGATAATGACGTGAACGGTTCGAAAGCCGTTTGTATCTCGCTTCCAGACGCGAATGGCGCCGACATCCGCATATCGAGCGCGTCATCCAGTCGCTTTCGCGCGACGGGCCAGGCGCCCAAATTTTCTGTCGTGGCCCAAACAAGACGCAAAGTGCCGCCGGATAGCTCCGAGATGGAATCGGAGGCGCGCTTAAGAAAGTCATTGGCGTAAGGGATCTCCTCTTCGGCAAGGACAAGGAGGAACTGCTCGGCGCTGCTCGAGCCAAGCAACATGCGAGACAGTTTTAGTTCGGCCAGCAGAGTTCGCGGCAATACCTCACACAGCAGAGTGAGCCATGCGCACCGTCCAAACAGCTCGCGCGCGCCGCCTTGGTCTTCCGAAGTCTGGGCGATCAGGAAATCTTCTGAACCGAGCAGTTGAGCTTGCAAAAAGACTTGCAGCGACATGGCAAAAGGTCGTAGCGGCCCGCAAAACCAGCGAGCTTAGCGTGTTCAGCGAGAACGCTAACAGGCTAGCACAGCGGGGCGGCGGCGATGCTCAGGCGATCGAGCCCCCGCATGCGTTCTTATGATACGTTTAACTGGATTCAAATCACGCGTCGGAGGTGTGTGATGTTTCGATTCTTAGTGGCAACGCTTTTGGCGTCATCTGCTTTACAAGCGAGTTCGTTTACCTTTTCCTCTTGTACGGCTGGAACAACGACCGTCAGTCCGTGCGGTGGTGATGCTTTTATCTTCAACGGCATCTATGGCCCGGACTACGAGGTGCTTGGGGGCACCCGAGCTTCCGACAACTCCAACATCTTCGGGTCTGCTAACTTAGGCGGCCTGCCTATCATCCCGTCGGGGTACGCGATGTCGGTAGGTGCTGGCGCCGCGACGTCTAGCTCGGGCCCCAATCCAGAGCTTTCTGCTATTGCACAAGCCAGCGCGAGTAAAGTTTTCTACAGTGCCGGCCCTTTTCGCCTGGGCTTTATCCAGTTCGATGTTTCAGTCAGCCATTTGCATGGAGGTGATTCCGGTGTAGGCATCACCGACGGAACACATCAGTATGGGTACGACAGTAATTTTTGTGGCTTCGAAGGTTGCCAGGTGACTGCAACAGTGCCTTTCTATCTTGGGTCAGGATTTCAGATTTCTACTTCGGCGAGTGTCGAAGAGTTCCTGGACGCGACCTCTGATCCTTGTTGCGGCGGCTCGGCACATGGCTACGACGATGCACTAATCGTCTTCCGGCTGCTGGAATCCGACGGCACAACGCCAGTTCCCTTCACTAGTACGCCGGAGCCAGCCAGTTGGGGATTACTGCTAATTGGGATGACGCTGTGTGCGTGCGTGCTGAAGATCGCTCCCTCATGGTCGCGGCTCAGTAAGCTTTTGGAAACATCAAGGGCTTACCGGAGCTGGCTGTAGAGACTGTCAGGCCGCTTCGATTTTACCTTTTGCTTCTGGGGAACCGTTGGCAAACGCGGCGGACCGCCATGTAACCGTTCAGGTCCATCGCCTAATTGCTGAAAGAGCAAACAGTACTCCGGGGTCTGTTCATGGGAATAGTCCGTTGATATAGTGAGGGCGGTTCATTTTGGCCTCGGAGGTGCACAATGTTCCGTTTCTTGTTGGCGATGCTATTTGTGTCGTCTGCCTTGCAGGCAACGACGGTCGCGTTTTCATCTTGTACGGCTGGAACAACGAAGCTTAATCCCTGCGGTGGCCCTGTCTCCGCGCCGGGCTTCGGTATTGTTGGTCCAGACTACTCGGCGATCGCGGCTAGTTCCGCTTCCGACAATTCCAATGTTCTCGGTGCTCTTATCTTCGGTCTCCTACCCACTATCCCCTCAGGATATGTGATGTCGGTGGGTGCGGAAGCCGGGGTGTCTAGCTCGGGCGTCAGTCCCGCACTTTCTGCCACTGCATTAGGCAGGACTAGCAATGTTTTCTACAGTGCCGGTGCTCCTCGCTCGGGTTTCATCCAATTCGATGTTCGGCTTGACCGTGCACATGGGGGTACCTCTAATGCACTCCTCAGTGATGGAACCCATCGATACAGCTACAACATCCTCGGTGCTGGCACTACGCCATCCCTTTTTTGCGACATCGACGGTTGCGCGTGGACGGCCACAGTGCCCTTTGACCTTGGATCGGAATTTCGGATTTCTGCCTTTGCCGGTGTTGAAGTATCGCTGGAGCCCAACTCTTTTGGGTCGCCCCACGGCTATGAAGATGGAATTGTCATCTTCCGACTGTTGGAATCCGACGGCACTACGCCGGTTGCTTTCTCCAGCACGCCGGAGCCATCTAGCTGGGGATTGCTCTTGTGCGGGTTGACGCTGGGTGCGTGCGTGCTGAAGACCGATCCCTCACGGTCGCGGCTCGGCAAGTCGCTCTAAACAATCCCTGTTAACTGCGCAAACCGTCAAATGCTACCTCGATTTCAGCTTTCGCTTCGGGCGAAGGAGGGATGAGAGGCAAACGGGGCGGTCCGCCGTAGTAACCGTTCAGGTCCATCGCATACTTGAGTCCTGGGATGCCGTACTTGGTGGCGATCAGGCGGCCCGGTGGGGTGATGCGGTTTTTCCAGTCCTCCACAGCTTCTTGCTCACGCGTGCGAAATGCTTCCCAAATAGTTACGCACGCGTAAGGCAAGGGATTTGCAATTGCTAGAATTGCGCCGCTTGCGCCTAATTTCAATGCGTCCGGAAAGTTCAGACCCGAGCCGGAGAGCACATGAAAGCTAGGTTTTACCGCTGCACACACTGCTTTCATCCGTTCGAGATTGCCCGAGCTGTCTTTCATTCCGATGATGTTCGGATGTTCCGAGAGTTCGGCGACTATATCAACGGGAACGTCGTAGCCGGTCACTTGAGGAATGTTGTAGATAAGAACTGGTATCTTCGAGCGGTCTGCGACGGCCCGAAAATAGACGGCCTGGGTATCCGGCCGGTGCATCTGGTTGCGGTAGTAAAACGGCGTGAGTGCAAGTGCCGCGTGATAGCCAAGTTCGGCCGCGCAGTTTGCGATGTGAACGGTTTCGTTGACGCTCTCCGTTCCTACGCCGGCGACGAGGGTTTTGCCTTCCGCGCTTGCTTGCCGCACCCATTCCATGAGTTGCAGGCGCTCCGGCACGCTTAATAAAGGCGTTTCGCCCGTCGAGCCACAAACGACGTAACCGGTGAGCGCGACTTGATTGAGCTTCTCGATATTGTGAAAGACCTTTGCTTTGTAGAGAGCACCCTGGTGATCGAATGAACTGGTGAGGGCGGGGAAGATTCCTTGCAGCTTCATAAATTGAAAAGGCCTGCAGGCACGTGCGTGCCAGCAGGCCCACTTCAGTTTACAGCTTGATTACCTGGCGATGAACGTGATGACCAGCGTGTAGAGCGCCAAAGATTCAATGAGAACGAGGCCAAGGATAAGAGCCACACGAATGGCTGCAATCGCTCCGGGATTACGAGCCATGGCTTCGGCCGCGGATGCCGTCGCTTTGCCCTGCCCCAGACCGCAAAGTCCAGAGGCAATGCCCATTGCGATATAGGCAGCCGCAAAGCGGCCCCACTCGGAAGGTGCATGGGCCGGTGCAGGTCCAGTACCCTGCGCCTGTGCTAATAACGGGCTCGCCACCGCCAGCAGGCTGGTGACGAGGAAAATGAGTTTGTTTTTCATGCTTTCTCCTATGAACTTGCTTCCAGGAGGTGGTTCGACACCGTGCGTTGGGACGCCGGGCGCTCACGCTAGAAGCGGATTATGCCTTAATGCTCGTGCGAAACGGCCCCGCCGACGTAAACCATCGCAAGCAGCATGAATATATAGGCCTGTAGAAATGAAACGAATAAATGTAGGCCGAGGAAAACAACCGGAATGATCAGCTTTGTCAGCGCAATGAATGTAAGATAGACCTGCTCGCCTGCGAACATATTCGCAAAGAGACGAACCGTCAGCGAAAGAGGCCGGGCGAAGTGGCTGATCAACTCAATCGGGATCATCAGCCATGCCAACCACCAGAACGGACCCATGAACTGCTTGATATATCCGGCTCCGTGTTCACGAATGCCGGTGTAGTGATAGAAAAGAAATGTCGAAACCGCGAACCCGAACGGAACCATCGTGTACATGGTCGGCGAGTCGAATCCGGGAATGAGGCCTATCATATTCAGGAACAAGATAAAGAGAAAGATTGTTCCGAAAAATGCAATGTACTTCGTGCCGTTATGGCCGACGACTTCTTCCGCCGATGAGTAGAAGAAGTCATAAGTCAGTTCCATCACATGCTGTACTTTGCCGGGCCGGTCGACGGAAAGCCGTGTACGCAGAACACCGAAGAAAATCAGGATAAACGCGACCACGACTATCTCGCAAACCAACCAGTCGCTCCACGGATTCGCCGGATCGTGCGCGGGGCGATGCAAGGCGTTGAGGATGGCATTCGCGGGTCCGGCGAAGAGGCTATTGAAGATCCGGGTGAGCCAGAGTTCGTGTGTCATTCAGCGCGAAAATCGACTTCCAAATAAGCTTGCGACCAGTTCGAAAATGGAGGACATCAGGACGGCAGCCGTACTCGCGAGAAGGCCGAAAACTACCGGCAAAGGGCTGACACCTAAGCCTTTGACTATAACATAGCCAACCGCAAAAAATAGTAGATAGCGAGTAATAAAAGTGCCCGCTTGCCACGGTTTTCGAGAAGTGGTTCCGGGAGCAATCGAGCGGCTGAGCCAGTCGAACAGCCACAAATTACCAAACGAACCCAAAGCTCCGAGCAGGAAACCGATGGCTGGAAGTGGGCCGAGTACCGCAAAATACGAAACGAACCCAATCAGGCCAAAAGCGATGGTCAGCCAATAGAGGCGACGAATGGTCATGGGTTCGTCAATTTGGCTTCGTTTCGCGAGACAGCTCGCGCAGGATCTGAATCAGACCGGCAGCCATACCCAGAATGATCCCCAATGCGCGAAGAAACGGAATGTTCAACCAGCGGTCCGCCAGAGCACCGAGGATATATCCGGCCACAACGCAGGCCGGCAGCGTCAGAGCGAGCGAGAGATATTTGCCGAGCCAGTAGAACGACCTGTCGGGCTTGTTAGCCATTCAGAGATAAAGTTAACAAGCGCGCCCGGGGGGGCGGGCGCAGACGAGGGCATCCGCCCTACGTTGCTAAAAGCCGGACCAGCGATGGACGCCGGGCATTTCGAGGCCAAACTGGTCGAGCAGGCGGCCGACGATATGATTTACGAGATCTTCGACGGTTTGGGGACGATTGTAGAAAGCGGGCACGGGCGGGAAGATGACGACGCCCATGCGGGTGAGCGCGAGCATGTTTTCGAGATGGATCTCGCTGAAGGGACTCTCGCGCGCGAGCAAGACGAGTTTGCGGCGCTCTTTTAAAATCACATCCGCGGCGCGGCAAATGAGCGTGTCACCATAACCTGCGCGGATGGCGGCGAGCGTTTTCATACTGCACGGCGCGACGATCATGCCATCGGTTTTGAAAGAACCGCTCGAAACCGGTGCGGCCTGGTTGTCGGGACCATGGACAGCAGAAGCGAGCTTTTCTACTTGTTCGACGGTGTAATCGGTCTCGTGCGCCACCGTCGCACGGGCCCACTTGCTTAAGATCAGATGCGTTTCGATATCGAGCGCACGAAGCGCCTCCAGCGTGCGAATACCGAAGATCGCGCCCGAGGATCCGGTGATGGCGACGATGAGGCGCATGGTTATCCGTTCAGCCGTTTTTCCAATTCGGCCACTTTGCGCTCCAACGCGCGAATGGTTCGTAACATTTCCGGCAGCCTCGAATAGGTGGCGGATGCCCGCAGCCAGTCGCGGGAATCGAAGGCAGGTGATCCGCTCACGATTGCTCCTTCCGGTACGTCGTGACCTACACCGGATTGCGCCCAGACAATCGCATTCTTGTGAATCGTGAGATGGCCGGATGAACCGGTCTGGCCAGCCATGATGACGTTTTCTTCGAGCACGGTGCTGCCAGCCAATCCTGTCTGGCCGCAGATGATGTTGTCCTCGCCGACAACGCAGGCATGGCCGATCTGGCAAAGGCTGTCGATCTTGGCGCCTCGTTTCACTCGTGTTTCGCCAATCGTAGCGCGATCGACGGATGTCAAAGTTTGGATTTCAACATCATCTTCCAGAACGGTGATGCCGGACTGGACAATCTTGAATTGCCTGCCCTGGTTGTCTTTTGCAAACCCAAAGCCATCACCACCAATAACTACG
>DAISJE010000148.1:0-9037 GCA_036821665.1 Bryobacteraceae bacterium
TCTGCACACGCCGCAAAGCGCTGTGCTGGCGGCGGTCATCTTTAATGCGTTCATCATAATTGCTCTCGTTCCGCTCGCACTGCGCGGCGTGAAGTATCGCCCGGAAAGCGCTTCGTCGCTCCTGCGCCGCAATGTCCTGATTTACGGGATCGGTGGAATCGTTGCCCCGTTTCCGGGTATTTGGATTCTCGATCAGTTGCTTGTGCTTTTGCATCTCGCTTGAGGCAGGGGAAGAAAAGAAATGTTGAAACAGTTAACGCCAGCCTTTCGAATGATGGCAATACTGACGGTTCTTACGGGCCTCATCTATCCGGGAGTTGTCACCGGTCTCTGCCAGGTATTCTTCAGGAAGCAGGCGAACGGTAGCCTTATTGTTCGAAACGGCCGATTGATCGGCTCCTCTCTCATCGGACAAAATTTCAGCAGGCCGGAATACTTCCATCCGCGTCCGTCGGCCGCGGGTAAGGATGGCTACGATCCAACTGCTTCCGGAGGTTCGAATCTTGGTCCGACGAGCCAAAAACTTTACGACCGTACGAAGGCCGCTATAGATCAATTCCGAAAAGAAAATCCGGATTTTTCAGGATCGATCCCCGCAGATGCTGTGACGGCCTCCGGCAGCGGACTCGACCCAGACATCAGCATTGCCAACGCGCGTGCTCAGGCCGTTCGCGTAGCAAAAGCCCGCAGCGCCTCCGCAACTCGGGTTCAGCAACTGATCTCGTCGAAAACGGAAGGCCGGGACCTCGGATTTCTGGGCGAGCCAAGAGTGAACGTTTTGAAACTTAATCTGGAGCTTGACCGGCAGCTTTCAAAACGGCCGTAGTGGGGGGTTTCCGAGGCTTCTGAGCCTACGTGGGACAGGCACGACTGCCGCTCGCGCGTTCAGCGTGCCTGGGTGTTAGAGACGTGCCGTTGCGCTCAGGACAGTCGAGCCAGTCCCGCTGTTTCGAGGTATTTGGATGCGGGATTCGAAGCACATCGCGCTTCCGCAGAGCGGGGCTGCGAGCCCCGCGCAGGCCGGGGGCCTGCCCCACCACGCCACTGTTCGGAAGTCCGAGTCTTACTGCAACCTGGCCCGTGCCGGCAAAAAAACGGACAGGCACGACTGCCGCTCGCGCGTTCAGCGTGCCTCGGTGTTAGAGTCGTGCCGTTGCGCTCAGGACAGTCGAGCCAGTCCCGCTGTTCGAGGTATTTCGACGACTAGCAAAGAACACCTAAGGATTCAACGAAAATCGATATCCGACACGCGGGTCAGTGATCAGGTGACGGGGATTGCTCGGGTTTCGTTCGATCTTCTTCCGTATCTGATTCACGAAGACGTGCAGATATTCGACTTCATCTCCGTA
Organism: Bryobacteraceae bacterium; assembly: GCA_036821665.1. Taxonomy (GTDB): domain Bacteria; phylum Acidobacteriota; class Terriglobia; order Bryobacterales; family Bryobacteraceae; genus Bog-105. Next base: position 1,350 of record DAISJE010000148.1, read on the forward strand.
GTCAGGTCCCCAAATGGTCTGTAGCAGTTTACGATGCGAAATGGATACGTCCGGGTGCGTTGCCAGATAATGCAGAAGATCGAACTCTTTCGGTGTAAAGCGCGTCTCTTGCCCACGCACGTACACTCGCCGGGCGGCGACATGAATTTCAATGTTGTCGAACGTTATTACGGAAGGCCCGCTGGAAGGCGACACAGGGACGCGCCGCAGGTTGGCTCGGATGCGCGCCAATAACTCCGGCATACTAAACGGCTTCGTTACGTAGTCATCCGCGCCCGCATCCAAAGCGGCTATCTTGTCGGCATCCGTATTTCGAACCGTCAACATGATGATTCCGATATCGGAGCTGGACCGAATCTCCACGCAGGCAGCCAATCCGCTCATCCCGGGCATATTGACGTCGAGCAAGACCAGATCGAACCGCTCCTGCCGCAGTTTCTCCAATGCATCTATTGCGGCTTTCGCATCGACAACCGTGTATCCTTCGGCCGTAAGCGCGGTCTTCATGACCCGACGAATTTGCGGCTCGTCGTCGATTACCAGGATTCGCCCTTCGGCCATAGATCAGGACGATGTCAAGGCATCGCGCACAGCTCGAACAACGTCGCGGGTGGAACTGGTTCCGCCCAAATCGGGCGTGCGAAAACGTCCTTCGGCCAAAACTATTCGAACCGCCTGATCGATTCGAGCCGCGGGATTTGTCAACCCGAGATGATCAAGCATCATAGCCGCTGAAAAAATCGCCGCGAGCGGGTTGGCAATTCCCTTCCCTGCGATGTCGGGCGCGGAACCATGGACCGGCTCGAACATAGATGGAAAGTGCCGTGAAGGATTAATGTTTGCGCTGGCCGCAAGACCAATGCTACCGGCAACGATGGCGGACAGATCGCTGAGGATATCGCCAAATAGATTCGACGCCACGACAACATCGAAACTTTGTGGACGCCGAACGAAATTCATTGCAGCAGCGTCGACCAGCAAAGATTCGGTTTCGATATCAGAGTATTCAGACGCAACCTTCTGGAAGACACGATCCCAAAGCACCATGCTGAAGCCCTGCGCATTTGATTTGGTTATGGACGTCACCTTTCGCTTGCCACCGCGCCGCCGCGCAAGATCGAACGCGTAACGGACGATGCGCTCGATTCCGTGGCGCGTGAACACAGACGTCTGCACTGCTACTTCCTGCTGATGCGTCTCGTGGACGAAGCCGCCGGCCTGCGCATATTCCCCTTCTGTGTTTTCGCGCACTACTACGAGATCGATATCGCTGCCGTTCAGCCCTCTGAGAGGCGATTCGATACCCGAGTAAAGAATCGCCGGCCGCACATTCGCAAACTGGTCAAAGCGGCGGCGGATTGGCAGGAGTAGACCGTTCAGAGTGACGTTATCCGGAATCTTGGGGTGACCGACGGCTCCCAGGAGAATTGCATCGTGGCGACGTAAGGTCTCCAGTGCATCTGACGGCATCATGCGCCCGTGCTGGAAGAAATAATCGCTACCCCAATCGTAAGGAACCGCTTCGAGTGACGCACCAGCATCCGAAGCCGCTTCACGCGCGATTTCAAACGCAGGTTGAGTGACTTCGCGTCCGATACCATCACCCGCAATGATGGCGATTGAGAGATTTTGCATCAGGGGCTATTGCGCGCGGCCCCAGACCGGCACTTGCGGAATGGCTTCACCGTCGGCTCTGGGATCCGAAGCACCGAAGTGAACACCGGTTCCGTTCTGCATGACCGCATTGCCGCGTCCCATCTCCATCGAATAAGCGGAGACGACTCGGAGTTGGTGTCCTTTCGCAGATAACTGATCACGCACAGCCTCGGGCACGCGGGATTCAATCAGCAGATCACAACCCTCAAACGTCGGCTTCGTGAAGCGAGCCGCGCTTAAAGCCGCCTGGATGTTCATCCCGAAATCGACGACGTTCGACACAAACTGCGCATGCGCCTGGGCCTGGTTGAACCCGCCCATAATGCCGAATCCAATGGTCTCGTTTCCCTTTTGCATGAAGCCGGGAATAATCGTGTGAAGCGGGCGCTTGTGCGGCGCGAGCGAATTGGGCTCCCCGGGTTTCAGCGTGAAGAGCTGCCCCCGATTTTGCAATGCGAAGCCGGTTCCAGGCGCGACCAAGCCGGTTCCAAAACCGCTGTAGTTGCTCTGAATAAGGGACACGATATTTCCGTCCTGATCGATGGCGGTCAAGTACGTCGTATCGCGCCCCATTGCATTCAGCCGCTGGCTTAAGTCGGAAGGTAGCACGGAACAGTGCGCATGATTCGGATCAATTGAATCGGCTCGCCTCCGGGCCAGTTCTTTCGAAAGCAACTGCTTGACCGGGATATTGGAGAATCTCGGATCGCCTATGTATTTGAGCAGATCGGCGTAGGCCAGCTTCTTCGCTTCGATCATGACGTGCAGCGCCTTGACGCTGTTATGGCCGTATTCCTGCAACGGAAACTGCTCCATGATATTGAGCATGCTGAGCGCGGCGATGCCTTGCCCGTTCGGCGGAAGTTCAGAGATGGTCCAACCGCGGTAGCTTGTTGAGATAGGGTCAACCCACTCAGGCTGGAAATCGGCCAGATCTGACGCAGCCAGCGTGCCGCCCTGTTGTTTTGAAAACGCGACCAGCTTTTCGGCCAGCGGACCGCGATAAAAACCGTCGCGACCGTGCGCGGCGACCAGTTCTAAGGAGTTCGCCAGGTCGGGGTCGCGAAAAATTTCACCGGTGTGGGGCGCATGGCCCTCGGGAAGGTAAGTTGCGGCGAATCCAGGCTTGTTCTTGAGCGCAGCCTCGCTATGCTCCCATACACCCGCCACGAGCTCGGCGATGGGGACACCATTCTTCGCGTAGTAAATAGCCGGCTCTATGATCCGTTCCAACGGCAACTTGCCAAAACGCGAATGCAGCGCATCCCAACCGGCAACTGCACCGGGGACAGTAACGGAATAGATGTTTGCGGGAATCTTTTCGGTGATGCCCTTCGATCGAAGAAAATCGATGGTAAGGCCCTGCGCCGCCCAACCGCTGGAATTCAGGCCATACAACTTCTTCGTCTTCGCCTCGTAAACAATTGCAAACAGGTCGCCACCGATGCCGTTCATCATCGGTTCCGTAACCCCTAGAACTGCATTCGCGGCAATGGCTGCATCTACGGCATTACCGCCCTGGCGAAGAATCTCGGCTCCCGCGGCAGACGCAATGGTCTGGCTGGTTGCGACGATTCCGAACCGGCTCACCACCATCGAGCGGCCGTAATCCCGGCCGTCCGACGCCTTTCTTGGCAGCTTTTGACCTGGCAAAATAGCAACCAAAATAATAGCGGCAACAGATCCAATAACAGAGCGCATTGGCAACCGCTCTATTGTGTCAAAAAGCAGTCCTGCTAATGGGCTTGCGGGGGTACCGTGCCGTTCGGCGCGGGCTCGGGAGGCGCTTGACTGGGTGGCACGCCAATTTTCATCCCGATCACCTCGCCGGAAACAACCAACTCTACGCGCCGGTTCATCTTTCGCCCGGCAGACGTCGTGTTTGAAGCTACCGGATAGTTTTGGCCGTATCCGACCGCGGTTACATTCTGAGGATTCAAGCCTTGGCTGACCAGAAAATCGCGAACCGTGTTCGCGCGCTGCTCGGAAAGTTTCTGGTTGAACTGCTCGGTACCGGTGCTGTCGGTATAGCCCTCGACTTGCAGATTCAGACCCGGGTGAGAAACCACAATCCCAGAAATCTTTGCCAGCGCGATTTGGGCGGCCGGGGTCAAGTCGTATTTTCCGGTGGCAAATAGGACGTCCTGCATATTGACAACGAGGCCTCGGGCGCTTTCACGTGTCGGCAGAACGGAGTTGAACTGCTGCAAAAGCTGCTGGCGTAGTTGCTCCTTCTGCTGCTCAGCTTGTTGGCGTAAGCGCTCTGCTGCCGCAGCGGCTTGCTGAGCTTTTTCCGCCTCGGCAGCGGACTGCTGGCGGGCGGCATCCGCCTGCGCTTTTGCCTTTTCAGCGGCGGCGCGCTGCTCAGCCTCCTGACGCGCCTGTTCCTGCGCCTGCTGCGCACGTTGCGCCTCCTGCTCGGCCTGTTGTTGGGCAGCGGCCTGGCGGGCAGCGGCCTCTTCACGTTCCTTTTGTTGTGCTAGTTCCCGCTGCTTCCTGAGTGAAATGATCCGCGCATCTTCGGCCTTTTGAACCGCCTCTCTGGCTGTCATTTTGGCGGGTTTCCACTGCTTCCGGTCCTGGTAATTTTGCGCCTGATGCCACAGCTGTTCGGCATTTTGGAAAACATCGCTCGCGTACTGGTCTGCTTTTGCATACTGAGCGATTTGAACCGCATTCTGCGCCTCGTAAAGCTCCAGCGGGCTCTTCTTGCTTGCGTTCAGATCGACCGGCTTCAACTGGTTTTCGGGAACATGGTACGTATACTGACCGCGGGGCAGCAATTCGAAATGCGCATTCACGGTCTCCACCTTGCCCAGAGTATCTTTGCGGATGACATTCTGCATCACGACGACGTCGCTCGGCTGGCGAACGCCGAAATAAGGTTCCGCGGTCACAATCAACCCAAAAGACTGCAAGTTGGTGGTCATTTCACCGCTGTAATTACCGTCGGAATTAACCAAAACCTCCCCGAGATTCGCCGCGTGCCCATCGGGTGTGATTGCCCAGAGAACATAAGTCAAATAGAGGGGCCCGAACGTACGCGCAGCCGGCAACTTTTTTATATCGACCTTGACCGTCATGTACCCAGCCTCACTGCGTACCTGAGCTTGTCCCTTAGCATTGGGGGCAAGCGATGTACCCTCGAAATCGACCTTCGTCCAGCCGCTGCGATTGCGGTAGCTCACCGCCGGAATGTCGCGGGCGACCACCTGCACACGGAAAATCGGGTTTGAATTACCGGGCGCCTTCTCCTGCTGAATGGACTGCATCGGATTGTGCTCTTGTGCCAGCAAGGCAAGCGGCAAACAGGTCAACAGCAAGGAACGAAGCAATTTCATAGTAAATGTTATATCGCAAAATCTATGCCAATTGTGTAAGTGCCAGTACTTACGTGGGTTACGTGAGTACACGCGCGCGATCGGCCGGGTAGTTTTTGCATTGGACGCTGAAAAAGCTCGCGGTGCTGCCGGGTAAGATCGTAAATGTGAGTTCTCCGCAGCCAGGCACCATTGCGGTACCCCCGAAAAGACGATCTACCTCGCCATTATTGCCAATTTTCCTGATTGTAGCGGTGGATGTCCTTGGATTTACCATCATTCTTCCACTACTTCCGTTTTATTCGGAGCGGCTGGGCGCTTCGCCTACGGTTGTTGGCGAAATCGTTTCTATCTATGCCGTGTGCCAGTTGCTTGCGGGTCCGATTCTGGGGCAGTGGTCCGATCGAATCGGGCGTCGTCCGGTTCTGCTTGTAAGCCAGGCCGGAACTCTGGGCGGATTCCTGGTTCTCGCGTTCTCGGCACACATCTGGATGGTGTTTCTGTCGCGCGCTATCGATGGCCTTACCGCCGGGAATCTGAGTATTGCGCAAGCCTACATCAGCGACGTTACGAAGGCCGAGAATCGGGCCAAGTCCTTTGCGATTATTGGCGTTGCCTTCGGCTTCGGATTTTTGGTGGGACCTGCGATTTCAGGATTTCTTGCGCACTTCGGTTATCAAGCGCCCATTTTCGCAGCTTGCGTCCTTTCTCTCAGCAGTATATTGTGTACGTTTTTCCTGCTGCCACGCCACGAAGAGACTCATGTTCACACCGAAGAACAGGGAGAAGTGGGACCGGGTGGCAAGCGCTTGTCTTTGATCTCCTGGGGCCAATACAGACACTACTTTCGAAATCGCGATCTGGCGCGTCTGCTGACGCAATGGCTACTATTCGCACTGTCGTTTTCAACCTTCATTTCGGGGTTTGCCCTATTTGCTGAACGGCGCTACATATGGGACGGTCACCCGGTAGGCGTTCGCGAGGTAGGGTACATATTCGCTTTCAATGGGTTTATCGGGATGATCATGCAGGGCGGCATGGTGGGACGCATTGTGAAGTTACTCGGCGAAAGAAGGGTTGTCCAGCTTGGTTTTCTTGCTAGCTTGATTGGTTATACGGCCATCGGATTTACCCAAACAGTCGGCCAGCTTCTATGGGTCATGGCATTTTCTTCAATTTTCGGAGCCGGGCTGCGACCTGCCCTAACCAGCATGGTCACGCAGAGAGCAGGAAGACGTGAACAAGGCGTCATTTTGGGGCTCACACAATCGCTAACCTCCGTGGCGCAAATCGCGGCTCCAATTCTCGCGGGCTATATGATCGATCGCGGGCTGCTTACGACTTGGGCCATCTGGGCCGGCGTTCTAGCTGGCCTTGCCATCTTCTTCCAGCCGCGATTAACAACCGCGGAACCAGTTCTCGTTTAACCGTCGCATGTACCGGCTGAGGCTCCGCAGCTCAGAATGGGTTCTGCTGGCCTTTTTCTCGTATATCGTCGCGGTTACACCATTTTTCCAAGATCGGCCACACCTCGGATATCAACCGGCAATCGTGCTGATAGCGGTATTTGCCCTATTTTTCTTTCTGTCGTTGGTTAGCTCTGGCAGCCGTAAAAGAGCCATTGAAATCGTGCGCGATTGGCTTCCCGTTCCGCTGACTCTCGCGGCTTTCCGGGAGATGGAGTTATTTGTGCCGCTGGCCTACAACCATCTTTACGAGCGATCGTGGATTCGCTGGGATATTTGGCTATTAGACACTTGCCATCTCCACAGCGCCATACAGGCCGCCGGAGCGCTGATTCCTTCCTATCTCGAACTTTGTTATTTTTTTGTTTATGCCGTGGGCGCGTACTGTGTAGCCATTCTTTACCTTCGCCGCCATCGCCGAGGCGTCAACCAATTTCTCACCATTTATTTGCTGGGAACACTCAGCGTTTATGCGATGTTTCCTTTCTTTCCTTCCGAACCGCCTCGATTCGCTTTTCCGGCCATCGCGCCCCCGATGGATACCTGGATTCGCGAAGTGAACCTTTGGTTTTTGCGACACGCGACGATTCACTCGGGAGTGTTTCCAAGCGCGCATGTTTCGTCGACGTTCTCTTGCGCGTGGGGGATGTTTCTGGTGTTGCCTGAACGAAAGCGCTTCGGATGGGGGCTGTTGTTCTACGCTCTCAGCGTCTCAGTAGCTACAGTGTATGGACGTTATCACTATGCCACCGACGTTGCCGCCGGTTTTGCCGTAAGTCTGGCAGCAGGCGCGATATGTCTTTTTATTGCGGCACGCCGACGTGGAATTCATTAGCGCTTACCAGCAGCTTTTCTCGAAGCGGCGATCCGAACCTCGTCACCGGAATTCGCAGTTTTCCAATCTTTATTGTTTTTCGATTCAAGCTGCTCAAAATGAATTCGGTCCTTACCGGTAAATGTATTGACGGTTTTGTAATAAGTGGTTGTGCCGCCTCCCTGTTCCCATGCAGTGCGGTATGTCCAGACATTACCTTCAATTTGGAGATCGCCACGGCGGCTCGCGAAGCCATCCGGCCGTACATTTTGTGTATAGTAATGCCCCTGCGTACCAGTTGGAATAAAGATAAGGAGCGCGCCAGGAGTTCCATTTACGGTCTGCTGGCAAGCGAAATACTTTCCGACCAGCGCGCATTGATTAATCAGTACATCCGGTTTTGCATCCGGCGCAAGATCCTTTCGTGTTACG
>DAISJE010000149.1:0-1748 GCA_036821665.1 Bryobacteraceae bacterium
ATTACGATAACGACGGACGTCTGGACCTATTTATCTGCAGTTTTGTCGATTACTCATCAGGCCACAAGTTTGAGTGCGGCGACAATAAACTCGGCAAGCACTACTATTGCATTCCGCGAATCTTCAGAGGAACCGCCAGCTTCCTCTATCACAACAATGGCGACGGTACCTTCACGGATGTAACAAAAGGTACCGACATTGCCAAATCTCTGGGAAAGGGGTTGGGCGTAGTTGCGACCGACATCAATAACGATGGGCGCATGGACCTCTTCGTCGCCAATGACACCGTCCAGGATTTTCTCTACATGAATCGCGGTCCTGGACCCAACGGCACGTGGAAATGGGAAGAGATCGCCATGCAGGCTGAGGTGGGATTCAGCGAGAACGGGCAGGCACGTTCGGGAATGGGCGTGGATGCCGCCGATATTAACGGCGACGGCTGGCAGGATCTGTTTGTAGCGAACGTCGATCAGGAAATGTTCTCCGTTTACCAGAACAATAAGGACGAGACATTCCGCGATGTTGCACACATGGACGGCGTGGCGCAGGCAACGCGTCTTTTAAGCGGGTGGGGGCTCAAGTTCTTCGACTACGACAACGATGGAGCGACCGATCTTTTCCTTGCGAATGGTCACCCCGACGATATGATCGATCACTATTCGTCGCAGGTCAAATATAAAGAACCGATGCTTCTTTTTCATCAAGGCCCGGATGGTAAATTGCACAATATCAGCGATCAGGCCGGTCCCATTTTTCAGAAAAGCTATCCGGCGCGTGGCCTGGCTGTCGGTGATTACAACAACGACGGAGCGGTCGACGTGCTTGTCTGTAACAATGGCGAAGCGCCGATCCTGCTCAAAAACAATGCCGCAAAATCAAACAACTGGCTAGGAATCAAACTGGAGGGCGTGAACTGCAACCGCGACGCTGTCGGCGCAAAAATCTATTGGACGGTGGCCGGCAAAAAGCGATTCCGGTTGAAGAACAACGGCGGAAGTTACCTCTCATCGCACGATCCGCGCGAAGTCCTAGGCTTTGGCAAGGCCGCCAAGATTGACTTACTCGAAATACACTGGCCAGGACCTAGCAAACAGGTGGACAAATTCACCGATTTGCCGGTTAATACCTACATCCGAATTGTCGAAGGTAAAGGCATCAGCAAAGCGTAAGCTGTAGTGTCGGGCATGCCCGACCCTCCGGTTTCTGTCACTGCAACACCGCCGCAAGCTTTTTCGCAATCTCGCCGGGCGCTCCGCCGTTCAGATTTCCCAAGACAATTACGGCAAGTCGCTCGTCCGGCCAATACGCGACATCCGTATTGAAACCCTCAATGCCGCCGCCGTGCTCCACTTTTTTGTGTCCGTTTGTATTTGTCACAACAAGCCCGAACGCGTAGTTCTCTTTGAAAGGCGTCGTCATCTCTTTGAGTGATGCTGCGGAGAGAAGCTTGCCTCCGAAAAGGCCGTGCTCCCACTTCAATAGATCCTCAGTTGTGGAATAGAGCGCACCCGCCGAGAAAGGGACTGTCATGTTGATATATCCCGCGTTCTCGACACCGCCCCACGAAGGAGTGTATCCCGAGGCCCTGTGAACGATAATGGCCGTGTTCGAATCATAACCGGAATCCTTCATGCCTAGCGGACCAAAAATATTTGTCTGCATAAAATGCTGATAAGTGTCGCCGCTGACTTTCTCGATCAGATATCCCAATAGCACATAGCCGGAGTTACTGTAACTCCATTTCGAAC
>DAISJE010000149.1:1848-8954 GCA_036821665.1 Bryobacteraceae bacterium
TCGATCAGATATCCCAATAGCACATAGCCGGAGTTACTGTAACTCCATTTCGAACCGGGTGGAAAATCGAGCGGTTTGTTACGAAAGCGATCCACCAATCCCTTTGGCGTCGCAGGCTTCGACTCCCATTCGCGATAGTCCGCAAAACTGGTGAAATTGGGAATACCCGACGTATGCGTTAGCAGGTTGAACAAGGTGATCTTGTCCCAGGCCGCAGGTGCATCCGGCATGTATTTCTTTACATAGTCGCCGACCTTCCATTTGCCGCGTTGTTCAAGCAACAGCACGCATGCCGCTGTGAACTGTTTCGTGACAGAGCCAAGGCGAAATTTAGCAATCGGCGAATTTGGGATACTCCATTCCAGGTCCGCCGAGCCATAGCCGCGATTCAGAATGATACCGTCGCCTTTTGCCACAAGGACCGATCCCATGAACTGATGTTTGTCCACGTAAGGCTGAACAATCTGATTGAGGCGGGCAGTGGTTACCTGCGCACTGCAAAGCGCACCCAGCAGCAGGAATACGCAAAGGCGCATTGTCATGGAAGCAAGTAGTACGAATAGTGATACTTCCAATCGAATTCTTGCCCCGGTTCGATGGAGATAGCGACGAACGGTTCCACAGCCAGCACGGAACGTATCGACCAAAGGGCCTCGTCCGAAAGCGGCCGGTCACCTGTAATTTTCATGCCTGCACCGGCGTGTTTGTTTTCGATCGTGATGCTGTAATCGGCCGCGGTGTTGCCGAATCCTTGAATGGGAAGCGCGACGGTTTCTTTACCCTTCAGAAGTTTTCGATACAAAATCTGATTGCCTTGTACTCCGGCAAGCTTTGGGTCGGGCGGTTCGCTGGTCTTAATGGCAAATGGCACAGAGATCGTGAAATCAGGGCCGATGGGTTGTTTGTCCAAAACCAGGAAATTGTGGTCGAACACGCTCGTTCGAATGGCACGCTTACCGATATTCTTCAATCTGTGCTCGATCACCATCTCCGGCTTGCCCGATACTAAGCGCACAATCTTCGTGTACTGGTATGAATAGCCGGTCGAGGGATCCTCAATCTGCTGGACGAACTCGACTGAATCCGGCTTAGGGAAAACTCTCCATGGACCGCTATCGAGGATTTCGTAAAGCCGGTAGTTATCGTACTTCTTGTTATCCGGCTTTCTCAGCACACCCACGCCGATTTTAATGAACGTTTGTCCGGGTTTTGCTTCGTTGAATCCCAGCGGTTCGTCAACACTGAATTCTTCAACGGGTCCCATGGCGGCGCTGCACGCTCCCGCGATAATGTCCGGGCCGCTGAAGATGAAATCGTGGATATCCGCCTGGAATTTTGTGAACCAGGGGCCGTAGTAGTTATGACCCTTATATTCCAGGCTACCTAGCACGCCGGACCAGTCGAAGCGAGTGCCGCGGTAGTATCCTTTCGCGGCATCCGGTAAAAGGACTTGCGCCTTAATGACGCCATTCGAGATCTCCGTTTGAGGAATTTGGGCACTTGCGATTGTTGAAAAGGCCATTACAAAGACCATACACAGAAATTTGCGCATAATGGTGAACAATGCTGCGAAACGAGAATATCACTGAGGACGGGCGGTCAGCATTCAGCAATCGGCTTTCAGCCTTCAGCGGAAGATTACATACCTTGCTAGAGGCGCTGAGGCGCGACGTGCGGCTGGCGCTCCGGATGAGCCGCAAGTCGCCCGTTTATGCGACCATGGCGATTCTATCGCTAGCGCTGGGGATCGGCGCAACGACAATGATCTTCACGCTGATGAAAAATGTAGTGCTCGATTCGCTGCCGGTGCCGCACGCTGAGCAATTGGTCATTCTGCACGACATCGGGCGTCATAACGGCTACACCTACAACGATGGGATGAACAGTACTTTTTCCTATCCGATGTACAAAGACCTGAATGCTGCGAGCGGCGCAATCTTCAAGGGCATTCTGGCCGAAAAGAGCATCGTCGTCACGTTGTCCGCAACCCAAAGTGCAGATCGCGCAACCGGAGAGCTGGTTTCGGGCAATTTCTTCGATGTCCTTGGAGTGAAACCCTGGCGCGGACGGCTCCTGACGCCGGCGGACGATCGGAAGCCGGGCGGGCACGCAGTAGTAGTGCTCGGATATGGCCTATGGCAGCGGGCTTTCGCAGGCGATCCGAAGATTGTCGGCAGGGTCATTCATTTGAACGATTATCCGTATGTCGTCATTGGGATCGCGCCGCCCACATTCTACGGAACAAATCTAGGCAACAACGCCGAGTTGTTTGTGCCGATGATGATGAAAGCGCAGATGACGCCGACCTGGGACGGCTTGCTCGATCGCAATCAGTACTGGTGCAGCCTTGTGGCCCGCATGAAGGACGGCGTAAGCATCAGGCACGCCGGCGCGGCCTTGAAGGTGATCTATGCACCCGTGCGCGATCACGATATGGCGTTGCTAAATCGCACAAGTGCCGCCGACAAGAAAGTATTCGGAAAAAATACTATTGAGCTGAGTCCGGGCGGAAAAGGCTATTCGGGTTTACGCGAGACGCTCCGGAATCCGCTGCGATTCCTCACCGTAATGGTCGGCATCTTGCTGCTGATCGCGATTGTAAACGTAGCGAATCTGATGATCGCTCGTACGATAGCTAGAGAGCGCGAGATGGCGGTACGGCTCTCGGTCGGCGCCGGCCGGCCGGCTTTGGTCCGGCAGTTACTCGTCGAGAGCCTCGCAATCGCTGTCACAGGAGGCGTACTGGGCATACTGCTCGCTTTTGCAGGGACGTTTGCGTTGACACGCTTCTTAAGCTCAAGTTTGAGCGAAGCAAGCGCGGAGGGCCGCGTCGACTGGGATGTGCTCGTTTTCACCGTAGCTCTCAGCATTCTCGCAGGAATCGCCTTCGGATTGCTCCCCGCCTGGCAATCGGCCCGTACAGACGTGGCCGGAGCGTTGCGGACCGATGGCAGTTTGGGTCATACGAGCGGACGACTCTGGCTGCGGCGCGTGCTGGCCGCAGGACAGCTTGGGTTTTCGCTCCTGCTGCTAACGGCAGCTATCCTATTCACGCGCAGTCTGCAGAATTTGCAGCGTGTCAACGTGGGCTTCCGGACCGATCACTTGGTTACGTTTAAGGTCGATCCTGCCGAAGCTGGATATTCGCAAAGTCGGATCAAGAGCTTCGCGCCCCAGGTTCAAAAGGCGCTCATGGCAATTCCGGGCGTACAGAGCGCGGGGATTGCAACGCTCGCGGTGCTTGAAAACAATGACGCAAGCTCGAATACGACGGTAGAGGGATATCGTCCTCGCGTGCATGCCGATGCGGAAGTGATGACCAATAATGTCAGCGCAAGGTACTTCGCAACCATGCAGATTCCGTTACTGGCCGGAAGAGCAATCGAAGATTCCGACTCGCTTCCGACCTCGAAGGTCGCAGTAGTAAATGAGACATACGTGAAGCACTTTTTTGCGGGCAGGAATCCGCTGGGCGCGCATTTCGGATTTGGCGAGGGCAACCGTGTGAAATTGGACTGGACGATCGTCGGCGTAGTAGCGGATAGCGAGCACAGCAACCTGCGTGCCGGCATTTATCCGTTTGTCTATCTACCGTATCTCGTTGACGCGAAACTAAGCGGGCTGACATTTTATGTGCGGACCCAAGGCGACGAGCGGGCAATAATGCCGGTCGTACGACGCACGGTAAGGCGCTTCGATGCGAGTCTGCCGGTTTTCGATATGAAAACGATGAGCAGCATCATTAACGAATCGCTGTTTGCGGAGCGCGGGCTGGGAGTGCTTTCGGCAGGTTTTGCGACGCTTGCGACCTTGCTGGCGATTATCGGGCTTTACGGCGTTATGTCATATTCAGTGACGCGGCGGCAACGCGAATTCGGAATCCGAATCGCGATTGGAGCAGCGCCGGCGAGCATTCTGAAGATGGTCTTGCGCGAAGCGCTGCTGGTCGGCGTACTCGGCCTGGTGTGCACGCTGCCGCTGGTATTCGCTTCCGCCAAACTGGTGCGCTCTCTTTTGTATGGAGTGCAACCAAACGATCCGCTGATTGTGGGCGCGGCGGCGGTGCTCCTGCTGGTGGTGTCGGTCATTGCCGGACTCCGCCCCGCCTTTCATGCGGCGCGAACAGATCCGATGACGGCGTTACGGACGGAGTGAAAGTGGAATCATCTTCGATCGCGGGAGGCCCTGAAACTGAGCCGGAAGCGTGAGCGACCTCAGGATGAGCATACAATCAAGCTCGCTGACGCTCGCCTCTCGGTTTCCAGAATTCGAATCGCAGGAACGAGATCTCGAGCGTCGGAGATTGCCTTAGCTCAAGGCGTTGCGGAGTGCGAAGCGCAATAGTTCGAACGCCTCTGCAGGCGACATTACAGCTTTCGGTACGCCTTTCGCGCTAGTTCCGCTCCAAATCGCGACACCGCGATCCGGAACGTAATCTCAGCCTCGTCGGCGTCTGGGTTCTCGCGCAGCAATGCAGCACGTTGAAGCGAGTCTCCAGCACTCCACAGCGCCATCGCCAAGCCGAGCCGTTCGGAGGCTGTCATTGCTTGCAATCGCCGGAAATAGATTTCACGCGCTTTGTCGGATGTATCGCTCAGGATCACCAGTAATTCGAGTATCTCGCATATTTGTGCGCTACTCTTCTAAATCCCGCCGCGCTGCTTCAACCGCCCGCACGAAAGCCGCGGCTCCTCGCAAACTTCCGCTTACTGTTACAGTTATTTCCGATCCGGTATAGAACACCAGGATGGCTCTCCTGCTTCCCAGAAACCCGATCAGAAACCCAAACGCCAGCAATGCAAGAGGAATACCCGCACCGCTACCCTCTTTCGACCAACTGGCCGCCGCAGCGAGGATGAATAGAGCCACTGAGATTACAAGCAAACCCGGATAGCTGGTTCGGATGGTTCGGATATCGGTTAAACGGTTAAGCGAAAGGATGATTTGAGACCCCGCACTCGTGTCCTTCACGATGACGAAATTGGTTGTCAGCATCCCGAACGGACTCGACAACACCACGTCTTCGCCTGATAGCGCCGCGAGCAAGGTGCCGGTCATGTCTATCAGTTCGTGCTTTTAGCAGGAACTTTCTTCTCATTTTCGGATATTTAAACTGACCGGTGCTCCGTTTTGAAGCTTTTCGCGGTGAACGATGGTAGGCGCTAATGCGCTTCCATCAGGAGAATGAATATGGATGTATAGATCGGCTGCGAATCCAGCCGCAGGTGTCAGTGTGACCTGCCATTCTCCCTCACTCACTGCTTTTGTAGACCATGAGAGCGCACCGAAGCGCGTCGGACATTTCTCAACCCGAATCTGCCGGCCGGCGGCAAACCAGTGCTTCGGCGCGGCCTTCTGCAGATGGCAGATGTCGTGGTCGCTTTCTTCGTAGCAAAGCAGCCATCGTAGACCCAGCGATGGCTGCAACACGCTATTTACTACCGCAGACCAGCCATACGGGCTTCCATCGCCGGGAAAACTGCCGGGCAGATACGCATCTTCCGGCGAATAGCGGTTGCCTGAATCTGCGGCGTAACAACACAGCGAATAGAGCGTGAGCAGAAACGGACGGTAGTCGTCCTGGCGGATGCGGACGGCCAACGTTCCATGGGCCATAAAATTTGAAGTGCGGCTGACATATCCGTCGGTGTGCAGACCCATAACTTGTTCACCGGCGATCTCGCGGTGTTTTAGATGTCCAAGATCCAAAGCGCTGTCACCCCAATCGGCGGTAAACCAATCCATCATGAAGCGGTGGTTTTCGTAACTGCTTAGATCTTTGGGGCTGCGATGAATATCGTCAGGCGTAAACGGGGTAATGCCCGATTCGCGCATGGCCGGATTTTCGGCCTGGATTGTAGCTTGCAAGGAGCGTTCAATAAGCGTGCGCATTTCGGAGGCGACATCGGCGTAGCGCTTTGCCTGCTGTTGAAGGTCCGGTAAATTGTGCTCGCGGCCTGCGCCGTCGAGGCAGCGGGCATGCTCCACGAGCCCGCGCCAGGTCCATGTTGCGTTTTGAAAATAGTACGGGTGCGAATTGGGGAAGTCGTTATCCGGCTCACCCAGGTCGGCTTCCGGCGAACCCCAGATAAGACCGTGCCGCCGATCCGATGCCGGAAAATTCGATTTACTGTATTCGTACCGATCGAGAACAAACTGAATCATGCGCTCCAGAACGGGAAGGCGTTTTTTCAAGGCTTCAATATCGCGCGTACAGTCATAGGCGCGAGCGGAATTCCATAAAAATACACCTGCGTTTAGCGGAGCCTCGACTTGATCCTGCGTGTTGTACAGAAAATTTCCATCCGGCAAGATGTAGCGGTCCAGGTAATGCTGAAAGTAAGGCTCGACCTGAGCGGTTAAATTCCAAAGCTGGTGTGCCCACACGAACTCATAGTGGGCAACGGGAAACAGCGCATGACTTCGTTCCGGGATTTTGGTATAGGCACCTTCACCTATCTGATACGTGGGCTCGAGTCCGCGATAGCTGCAGCGTGACAGAGTAATTCCCGCCCGCGCAGCATCGAGCAGCCAGGGATCCGGAATATCCACTTGCATGTGATCTTCAAAAAAATGCTGCCAGTAATTTGCAATTCCGGCGAGCTGGGAGAAAAACCCGTCACCAGTGGTATTCCAATAGCGCTCGTGAATGGTATTTTGCGGAGTTACGATGCGAACACGCGCGATTGGCCTTGCGTCGATGCCCGGCGGCAGTAACACGATCACTTCATAGCCGGCGCGGGATTCCGGATTCCACACACCAATATTCGCAACAGGAAGGTAACCGCCTAGCAGAGTTCGCTTGCTGTAACCGTGCGAATAGCGGTAGACGCTCGGATCTTCTCCAGGGAAAAAACGGCTCGGGTCGAAGACTGTTCCCACCAAATCAGGTGCCCATAATCCCTGCCCCGCAGGTTCCGAAGAAAGCTGTCGTGAAGCGCCGTCTGCCTCGAGAAAAAGCGAACGCAATGGTCCGGCCTGCTCATTCGCCACGAGCGTATAGCCAATGTATTCCGCTCCTAGAGCCGCGACATTTTCGTAACAGGGATCCTCGTCGGAGTTGAGGATATAGGCCGCAAGTTTGTCCGGCCCGGGCACGTATGGCA
>DAISJE010000150.1:0-8919 GCA_036821665.1 Bryobacteraceae bacterium
GAGTTCATCTGAGCGAAATCAGCTCTATCCTGATTGATCCGGCCGATTCGAACCATTACTTCGCCGGTGTCGTATCGGCGGAAGGAGGCGGCCTGTTTGAGAGCAACGATGCGGGCAAAACGTGGTGCGCCGCGAAAGGTCTCCAGAATATTGGCGTTAGAGCTTTAGCGGCCGCTCCGAGCCAGCCTTCGCGCTTTGTGGCGGGAACCATGCAGGGCGTCTGGCTCAGCGATAATTCCGGCCGCACGTGGGCGCGCATTTCAGATCTGCAGAACCTGGAGATGATCGGCATCAGCGCTATCGCAGTTGACACCAAAGATCCGAACATTATTTACGCAGGGACGTCCCATCTGCCTTGGAAGACGATGGATGGCGGAAAGACCTGGCAATCGATCAGCACCGGGATGATCGACGATTCGGACGTTTTTTCCATCTATGTCGATCCGGCCAACCCGGCTGCCGTGCTTGCCAGCGCATGCAGCGGAAT
Source organism: Bryobacteraceae bacterium (assembly GCA_036821665.1). Lineage (GTDB taxonomy): Bacteria > Acidobacteriota > Terriglobia > Bryobacterales > Bryobacteraceae > Bog-105. The sequence goes on from DAISJE010000150.1 coordinate 488, forward strand.
TTACACGAGCGATAACCGCGGAGACAAATGGCGCAAGCTGATGGGCATTCCCAACACATCGCGGCGTACGCACGTTGTGCGCCAGGACCCGTCGAATGAGAGCATTCTCTATGCCGGTACAACTACGGGCTTGTTCAAATCCGTGAATAGCGGCGGGACGTGGAAGATTTTGACGGATACGCAAGTGAACTCCATGGTGCTGGATCCGCGAAGCCCCGCGCAGATGTATCTTGCCATGGAATATGACGGTATCGGGAAGAGCTATAACGGAGGCCAGCAGATTAGTTTTTCAAATAATGGTTTCGTCGATCGCTCCATCCGCGCCGTCACTCGTTCGGGTAACAAATTCATCGCGATCGAATCCCAGAACGACGGCACCAGCGGAATCTTCGTTAGTGCCGACCGCGGGGACACCTGGTCGCAATTGCGCAACCAGCACGGCCTGGCCGGCGTTCACCTGAAGGCCATCACCGGGATGCAGAGCGAGGATCGCATCCTTCTAGCTGCCAGTTCCCGCCAGTTATATAAGTCGATTGACGGCGGCATCATCTGGAAGCCGATTCCCGTTCGGGTTGTGATTCCGCCTCCGCCGCAACCGGCACAAACTCAGCAAACTCCCGTCCGCCGAACCACGCGAAGCAAAGCGATCGCACGTACTCGCGCCCGAGCGCCTGTTAAACCAGTAGTCAAAACCCGGGAAATCAATCCATCTGAAATTTACGGGCTTTACACCGTTAAGAATAGTGCGAAAGAGCTGATGTTCGCGGCTACCGACCTTGGTCTGCTTCGCAGCGAGGATGCGGGCGAACGTTGGAATCAGACCGATGTGCCCGGTTCAGCCGCCGTCACGGCGTTGTACTTTGCTCCGAACTCCGACGGCCGGATAATTGCTCGCGCCGCGGGCGGAGTCTTCGATTCCAAAGACTACGGCGATCACTGGACAGAAATTCGCTTTCCGCTACCTGCCTCGGATATAAACGATATCGCGATTCCCGCCAATTCAAGCTCGCCGCTGCTAATTGCCACCCGGCTCGGTCTTTATTCATCCCCCGACGGCGGCGTGAAATGGTTCGCTAACTTGGGAGGCATTCCGGCGTCGACGGTCGCCACTGTTGTTTATGCGGGTGCGAATCAAACCGCCTATGCCGTCGAGTATGGTCGCTTGTTCCGCACCACCGATTCCGGTGCTTCCTGGACTCCGGTCCCTACATCGATTCCTAATTTGCGAATCCGCCAGCTTTGGATGCCGGACATCGCTTCCGGCCGTTTGTACGGAATAACCGGCAATCTCGGAATTATTGTTCGCGAATAAGCATCTTTTCCGTTAAGATCGCTTATTGGGTTCACGTGCAACGTAAAGCCGATCAATAACGGCGGCACCTTTACGGTACAGGTCACGGTAAGTGACGGCACTCCCCCTCCGGTGGTCAATCGACCCGCGGACATACCGGAAAGATATTGGGTCCCACCTGTTACACCGACTGTTGCACCCGTCACCGCAACGGCAACCCTGACTGTAAGTGAATACGAGCGGCCGCAGATTACAAGTATCGCGGCCACACCGGGGGTTCTGAGTTGTCCGGCTGATCCGGAGGGCCGGCATGCTGCGAGTCTCACGGCGATTGCCGCGCATTCTGCCTGTGGCGGCCGCTTGAGTTATCAATGGACAGTCAGCGAAGGCAGTGTTAGCAACTACGGCGGCCCGAATGCGACCTTCGATGCTTCCTCTCTAAGCTTCGAGAACACCAATCAAGGACAGAGCAAAACGGTGACTGCTACTGTGACGGTTACCGATGAGGCTGGAAAATCCGCCACTCAATCGACGAATATTACCGTTAGCTGTCCGCCCCAATTTAAGCGGCTTCCGGATATTGTCTTTGCCCGAAACCGTGCTCGCGTGAATAACTGCGGCAAGCGCATCCTTATTGACCAAGCCGCGCAGCAGGCAGGCTCGGCCTATGATATTGTGCTTGTCGGTCATCGTTCCAGCGACGAACAACAGAATGCTGCTAACGAGCCTCGCCGTAGCGGACGCAGAAAGCTTGGAGCCGCAGCTCACGACTCGACGAACAGCGGGCGCTAAATGCTGCAGCCGTGCTAACCGGCGGGCACGGAACATGCGCGAATGTCGATCCCGCTCAGGTTAAGATTGATTGGGTTGGAACAGATCAAACCTCTACTCCCGAGCCCGGTCTGTGCGGCACATCGAATCTTCCGGCTACAAAGGAGCGACAGCACTCGCAAGTCACAGAGGCTGACCGCGAGCGACGTGTTGAGGTGTACCTCGTCCCGAAAGGAACGCAGAGAATGCCTCCCGCTGTAAAGAATTTAAAGCCAATTTCGGCGGAGATCATCGAAGATCTTGGTTGCCCCAGGTGAGCCGTTAGTAGTACATCTATTAAAAGGGCAGGCAATATAGACCTGGATCTTTGTTTAATTTCTTACGCATCTGAACGAGTTTTTATAATGGATGCGTAATAAAAGGTGGGCAGACAACATCAAATTGGGTTGTGGGTTACAACTCTCGTTTTGGAGGAGCAGGATGAAATCTCGGCTAATATGGAAGCCGACCGGTTCGACAATCTTGTGCGCGGCGCTGTGCTTTGGCACGGCAGCATTCGCGCAAGACACGAATACAACAAACAATACTTCCGCAAATCAGGCCGCTAATGCAAATCAAGCGGCTAAAGCTAACAATTCGTCCACGGAGGATGAGCATCCCGATCTTGTCGAGATCGATCCCTTCGGTGGTATTAGCATCTATGGAAACGTAGCACGGGGACTTAATACTAAGCTGGCCGACGGCGGCCTAGCCGGTCTTCGCGTCGGTGTCAACCCGAGCAAGTACCTGGGTATTGAAGCCTGGTTCGATTACGACGTAGCGAACGTCAAATTTTTGCTGTCACCGGGGCTCTATCCAGCCGGAAGTCCGCTGGCTGGATCGGCAATTCCGCCTTACAGCTTTGGGGCGCGGAATTGGTTTTTTGGCCTGAACCCGGTACTCAACTTGAAACCGCGGGGTTCAAAGGTACAACCGTATATCACGGTGGGCGTTAATGGCATTCAATTCACCCCGACGAACAGAGCGAAAGCGATGGCGCGCGATCCAGCAGTGAACGCCCTTTATGGGTCGGCGAATCTGAACGACAATCTGCAGGTTGGTCTTAACTACGGTGGAGGCGTGAAATTCCACCTCAGCGAGCATGTCGGTTTACGGCTAGATGCGCGCGGGTTTTGGTCCAGAAATCCAACTTACGGATTGCCGAACTATCCTACCGGTGGCATCTACATTCCGTCTAAGGACAAGATCAACGGTTTTCAGGGCACGCTTGGCTTAGTGTTCTACATGGGCCAAACGAAGTGCCCGCCCATGCCGCCCGCTCCGGCGCCGCCGCCACCGCTCCCGACTCCAACTATTTCGGGTGGCGAAGGCACGATTTGCCAGGGCAAGCCTGTCACTCTGCATGCGAATATTACTGCTCCTAGCGGTCATAACTTGACCTACGCCTGGACGGTAAACGATCAGCCGCAAGGCAGCAACAGTCCCGACCTGACCTTCACCCCGAATAACACGGGCAGCTTCAACGTGAAGGTGACTGTGACCGATACAACTCCGCCGCCGCCGCCAATGGAGCGGCCGAAGAAGTTCCCGGTCCGTTGCTGGGTACAACCGCCGACGCCTCCGCCAGTGGCGCCCGTCAGCGCGACAACTACTTTGACGATTAACGAATCGGCGCCCACGATCAGCGGCGTAACCGCTACACCGACCGCATTGAGTTGCGCTGCCGATAAGACCGGCCAGCATAATGCGAACTTGACGGTCACGGCACAGCCTTCCGCTTGCGGCGGCAACTTGACCTACAAGTGGACTGTCAGCGAAGGCAGCGTATCGAACGAGAGCAGCGCCAACGCGACGTTCGATTCGACAACGCTGAATTTCGAGGGCGGCGCCCAGGCTCAGACCAAGACTGTCACGGCTACTGTGACCGTTACGGATGAAGCCGGCAAGACCGCTTCGCAAACGACCCAGATCACCGTCAACTGCCCGGCCCAGTTCGTGCGGTTGGATGACGTGATCTTCGCAAAGAACAACGCTCGCGTGAATAACTGCGGCAAGCGTGTTCTCATCGACAACGCGGCACCGCAGGTCGCCGATTACGACATCGTGCTGGTTGGCCATCGCGATACCGACGAGGCAGAGAACCTTCCGAAGGTACGCCGGCGCAAGGCTCCGGCTGAATCCGGCATGGCTCTGGATGAAGCTCGTGCTCTGAATGCCGCTGCGGTCCTAAGCGGTGGCACCGGAACTTGCGGCAAGGTCGATCCATCCCGCATCAAGATCGACTGGGTGGGAACGGATCAGACCTCGGAGTCGAAACCAGGACTCTGCGGAACCTCGAACATCAAGGAACGCAAAGGTCAGACGACCACCGAGGCCGATAAGAACCGTCGCGTGGAAGTTTACCTGGTGCCTCACAACAGCACCAGCATGCCTCCCGCTATCAAGAATGCAAGGCCGCTGCCGGGCGATACGATGAAAGCCCTCGGCTGCCCGAAATAAACCGGCGAGCAAGTAGAAGCGAAAAGGGTCAGGCGAAAGTCGCCTGACCCTTTTTCTATTTAGACTTCAACAGCTCCGAGTCTTCGCTTAGGATAGTAGCTGGCCCAACATTCTAAAAAGCTGCCATGAAACTTCTCGCGCGCTTTAATTTGATATTCATCCTTGTTTTCGGTATTGGCACAGTCATCGCCGTTTGGCTGGCCTACATATTTCTTCGAAATGATGCGAAACAGCAGGTGCTTGCGCAGGCAAACCTGATGATGGAGACCACGCTGGCTACTCGTGCTTACACGACCCATCAGATTAAGCCGTTACTTGAGAAAGTGCATACTCGCGAACCTGTTTTCCTGCCGCAAACTGTGCCGGCCTATTCCGCGACGCAGGTTTTTAACTACCTGCACCAGCGCAATCCCGACTACGCCTACAAAGAAGCCACTCTCAATCCGACGAATCCGATCGATCGTGCTACCGATTGGGAAGCGGACGTCGTGAATCGTTTTCGCGATGATCCGAGCCAGAAGGAGATCTCCGGTGAAAGAAATACGCCGGTAGGAAAATCTTTGTTTCTCGCTCACCCGCTAACGGTGACGGACGCGTCGTGTCTCGAATGCCACAGCACGCCGGCAGTAGCGCCTGCCGTCATGCTGCGCCAGTACGGTCCGAATAACGGCTTCGGATGGAAGTTGCACGAGATTATAGGAGCGCAGATCGTCTCCGTTCCCGAAACGCTTCCGATTAAGATCGCCGACCGCGCCCTGAAGACGTTGATTGCCTATCTCGTGATTATTGCTGCGATTGCCCTGATCGTGCTCGACGGCGTGTTGATCGCAACTGTAATCCGGCCCGTCGGCCGGCTTTCACGTGTTGCGGACGAAATCAGCCAGGGAAAGGTGGATGTCGAAGATATCCCGGTGAAGGGCCGCGACGAAATCTCCTTGCTGGCGGCTTCATTCAACCGCATGCAACGGAGCCTCGCGCGCGCGATGAAGCTGCTCGAATCCGAAGAAGAGGAGTCGTAGGGGATTGGGCATTCCCGATCCGGCTCGCCAAGCCTATCGTTCTATTCAGACCGGTCTCTTCGATAAGAACCGCTTCCGTTCCGGACCTTCCGGCACCTCGGTACCGAGCAGATCGTAGAGCTGCTTCCAGGAAGCGGCCTTCTTCGCGGCACGTCCGACCAGCAACTTGGCCATCGGCCCGACATATCCTGCGAGCTCGCGCGTGACGCGTTCCAGTCCATCCGGATCGAAGCGAACCGACCGTGTGGCATCCGTCCCGGTTGGTTTGGGCGAAGGCACAGGAGTTGCCGGGTGCGCGGGCGTCGGTCGTGGGAGATTCAATATCGGCTGAGGCGTTTCAGATGCAGGAGTGGGTGTGGCGGGGGAATGAGCCAGTTCTGTTGCATGGAAACCGAAATGTTGATGGGCGTCGAAGGCTGGGCTCACGGGATTAACGGAAGGATTACTCAGTACAACCTTCAAGGTATCCGAGAACTCCATTGCGCTTTGGAAGCGGGTAGCGGGATTCTTCTCGATTGCTTTCAATATGGCCGCCGATAACGCCGGCGGCAGGTTGGGATTGATGACGCTTGGAGCGCGCGGAACTAAATTAAGGTGCGCATTCATCACGGCCCAGGAGGAGTCGCCTGTAATAGGTCTCGTGCCGGTCGCCATCTCGTACAGCATAATGCCAACTGAATACAGGTCGGAGCGGGAATCCACTTCGGTTGCTTGTATCTGTTCCGGCGACATGTAATAAACGGAGCCGACGGCCGCACCGGCGCGTGTCAGGTGCTGATCCGATAACGAGCGGGCAATTCCGAAATCCATCAGCTTTGCCATGCCGCCGCTGGTAAACATGATGTTGGCGGGCTTGATGTCGCGATGAATAACTCCTTGCGAATGGGCATACGCCAGCGCGCTGAGCACTTGCAGGATGATATTGATGCTAGCAGCCGGGTCAATGCTCCCATGCCGGAGGCGCGCATGCAGACTGCTGCCGTCGATGTACTCCATCACCATTAGGAACTGGTTATCGAGCCGCAGCGCGTTGTGCAAAGACGCTATATTCGGATGGCTAAGCCGGGCTTGTACCTTGATCTCGCGGATGAACCGGTCAGCCAGCTCGGGTGACTCGATCAGCTCCGGGAGGATCACTTTCATGGCCTCGATCCGCTCGGAGATGAGGTGCTGTACCTTGTAAACCGTGCCCATGCCACCCGCTCCGATGACATCGACGACCCGGTACTCGCCCACCGTCTGCCCTATACTCAGGCCCACTTCGATCCCCAGAATAACAGTAACAATGGCACGCGCTCTCTCGTGACAGAATAGTGCATCCGCCTATGAGAAGAGTGCCAATTCCCTTCATTGGTCTTATCGTCTGTTTTGGGCTGGCTGTTTATGCCTACGCAGCGGAAAATTCTTTTAGCATCCGGCAGGTGATGAGCGCTCCGTTCGCGAGTGAACTAATTGCCGCACCAACCGGCGCCAGAGTCGCCTGGCTTATGAACGAACAGGGCCGGCGGAATGTCTGGGAGGCGAGCGCCCCCGATTGGAAAGGACATCGTATAACTGCTTTCAATCAGGACGATGGCCAGGATATCGCGGAGCTGGCGTGGGCACCGGACGGAAGTTACTTGTTGTTTGCCCATGGCGGTGACTTCGAAACCGGTGGCGATAATCCAAATCCGAATCTGAGTCCCGAAAAACCCGAACAAGCAATCTGGTTGGTGGCGATGGACGGAACCGCGCCGAAGCAGCTGACCGAAGGCCATGCTCCCGCGGTATCGCCGAAAGGTGATGTCGTCGCATTCCTGCGTAATGGTCAGATCTGGATGATAACGCCTTCCGGCAAAGATGTACGCAACGTAGTAACGCAGAAAGGGACGGCATCCGATTTGAGGTGGTCGCCTGACGGTTCGATGCTGGCCTTTGTAAGCGAGCGGCGAGATCACAGCTTGATCGGCATCTATACTCCAGCCGATAAAAGCCTGCGTTATTTGGATGCCAGCGTCGATGAGGACAGCAGCCCGGTCTGGTCGAATACGGGTGCGCAAATTGCCTATCTCCGTATTCCGACGACGGCGGGCCAGGTCTTTTCGCAGGTGCGCCGATCGGGTCAGCCATGGTCCATTCGCGTTGCCGATGTGAAGACCGGAGTAGGCCGTGAGGCTTTTCGCGCGCAGCCAGGCCGGGGCAGCCTCTTTCGTGGAATCGAAGCTGATCACCAAGTCTTCTGGGCCGCAGGCGACCGGCTAATCTTTCCCTGGGAAAGAACGGGCTGGTGCCATCTCTATAGTGTGCCGGTTTCGGGCGGCGAGGCGAAGGAACTCACGCCGGGCGAGGGTGAAGTGGAGCATGTCGCTATTTCGCCTGACCGCAAACGGATGTTTTATTCGACAAACATCGGCGATATCGACCGGCGCCATCTTTGGAGTGTCGATGCATCGGGCGATCTTCAACCGAAAGCGGTCACAAGCGGCGAAAAGATTGAGTGGACGCCGGCTCCCATCGCCGACGGCAACGCGCTCGCATTTCTGGAGTCGAGCTACAACGAATGTGCCCACGCCATGATTCAGATTGGGCATGCAGAATCGAAGGCTTTGGCTCTCGAAGCCACTCCGGCCGATTTCCCGGCTACTGAACTCGTGAAGCCGCAGCCCGTAATGATCACTGCCGCCGACGGACTGCAAATTCACGGGCAGGTCTTTTTGCCACCGAACAGTGCGGGTGCCGCGCGGCATCCGGCGCTGGTCTTCTTTCATGGTGGGTCGCGCCGGCAGATGCTGCTCGGTTTCCACTACATGGATTACTATTCGAACGCGTATTCTCTGAACGAGTATTTCGCAAATCGCGGCTATATGGTGCTT
>DAISJE010000151.1:0-8910 GCA_036821665.1 Bryobacteraceae bacterium
GCCGGTTCGCCCCGCGAAATGAACCGCAATTTGCCCGCTTGAGCTTCGGACGTGGCAGGATTATTTCCGCTCGCTTTGCTCCGGATGGGAAGAGCGTGATTTACGGCGCGGCGTGGGACGGGAAACCATTTCGTCTTTTCCGGGCAGAGGAGGGGAGTTCGGACGTACGGCCTCTGGGGCTCGATGGTGAGATTCTTGCCATCTCGCGATCGGGGCAAATGGCCCTTTTACTTCGCCGCCGCTTTGGCTTGGGTGTAGACACCAAAGGCACGCTGGCGGTCATGTCTTTAACGGGCGGCGCGCCAAAGGAGTTGCTCGACGATGCTGGCGAAGCCGACTGGTCGCCGGACGCGTCGCAGCTTGCCGTCATTCACTACGTGGGAGAGACGTGCCGGCTGGAGTATCCCATCGGTCATGTTCGTTATCAGACCACGGGGGGCGCGTGGCTCAGCCATGTAAAGATCTCTCCGCAAGGCGAGCGCATCGCGTTCCTGGAACATCCGCTCATGAATGACAATGCCGGGCACGCAGTAATTCTCGGCCTGCAGAAGAAGGACAAGATCGTCACAAAAGATTTTTACGAGATTGTCGGGCTGGCCTGGGGGCGACGCGGCGATGATCTCTGGTTTACCGCCGCCGAAGCGGCTGCGGGCGGCGAACGCGCATTGTTTAGGTTCAACCTGAGGGGTGCGCAAGAGCTGGTGCGGCGCGAGACCGGCTATCTCACCATTCAGGATATTTCTCCTAGCGGCGCCTTCCTGCTGACGCGAGACGTGATGAACGACGAAGCCTTGGGACACGCCGGGTCGTCGCAGACCGATGTCGCACTCGGATGGATGCATTTCTGCCTACCAACGGATCTGAGCCGGGATGGTTCTTTTGTCTTGCTTTCGGTGCAAGGTGAGGGGTCAGCGCCGGGATATCAGGCATATGTGAGATCCATGAAAGGAGTTGCGCCGCCCCTGCTGATCGGCAATGGAATGCCCACCCAATTTTCGCCTGACGGGCAGCGGGTTCTTGTTCTATACCCCTGGGGAATTCAACCGCACGCGACGCCTCAGTTGTTTGTGCTATCGATCGGCCCTGGCGATCCCAGGCGAATCACTAGCGACTCGATCTCGCATGACTGGGCCGGCTGGTTCCCGGACGGAAAGCGAGTAGTGTTCCTCGGCGCCGAACCAGGGCATTCGAGCAGAACTTGGATTCAGGACGGCAATGGCGAAAAACCTGTCGCGATCACGCCTGAGGGAACGCTTGGCGTGCACATTTCGCCTGATTCCAAAACACTGGCCGCAACTTCTACCGATCACAAGCTCTGGCTGTATCCGGTTGAAGGAGGAGTTCCGAAATTTCTCTCCAGGGTTGATCCGGTCGAAGAAGTAGACGGCTGGAGCAATAACGGAAGATATATTTTCCTGACAAAGTACGGATTGCCTGCTGAGGTTGATCGGATTGATGTAGCGACCGGAAAAAGGAAACGGCTTTATTCGGGTGCTCCTGCCGATCCAGCCGGGGTTTCCGTGGTTGGCCCCGTTCTGGTCACAGGAGATGGGAAATCTTTCGTGTATGCGTACACCCGGGTATTGTCCACGCTGTATGCGGCACAGGGATTTTGAGACGAGTGGGTGCACGAATCAGAACGTGCTAAAAAGCTCAGGATTTCGCAAAAACGGGGAGTTAAGCGAAGTTCGTCACAAACCACTCCCTTGCGGTCGTGGCTCGGTTTAAGCTGCGAACTTCAGTTTCCGGTCGGCAATTTCACGCAATGCCGCTAATAGCAGCTCTTTCTGAATAGGCTTCGCCAGATGACGGTCCATTCCCGCTGCGAGGCATCGTTCTATATCACGTTTCAGGGCATGTGCCGTTAGAGCAATGATGGGAACATGCTTAGTGTTGACGGATTCGAGTCTTCGGATCTCCTTCGTGGCATCGAGCCCGTCCATCTCGGGCATTTGAATATCCATAAGCACGGCATCGAATTCCCAATTTGCACGCTGCAGCGTCTCGACCGCCTCGCGACCGTCAGCCGCTAAAGTGACCTGATACCCTTGCTTTTCAAGGAGCCGAGTCGCCAATCGTTGATTGATGGGATTATCTTCGGCGACAAGAATGCGCAAAGAGGAAGGCGGCTCTTCCGATTTTGTCTTCACGGCTTGTAAAGCAGATGGAGCCGAGCGCTCTGCAACGCTGTCGTTTTCCCTGTTTTCGGGGATGCTAACGGTCACCACGAAATAAAAGTCACTCCCTTTACCAACTTCGCTTTCCACCCAGATTTTTCCATTCATCAGGGCGATCAACTGCGAACAAATGGTCAGACCCAATCCCGTACCGCCAAACTCACGCGTAGAGGAACCGTCCGCCTGTGTGAACGCCTCAAAAATAACCGCTCGTTTTTCCGGCGGAATACCGATACCGGTATCGGACACATGGAACTTCAGCGTTACGGCCGAAGGGCTCGTTTCAAGACGGGCAACATGAACCGACACGCGTCCGCGCGACGTGAATTTGACAGAATTCCCCAGTAAGTTGACCAAGATCTGGCGGAGGCGCGTGGCATCTCCTAAGATAATTTCCGGCACTTCCGCGTCGAGCTTTAGTTCGAGCGCCAGTCCTTTTTCACTCGCTTTCACCGCAAGCGCAGCCATTGCCTGTTCGAGACAGTTCCGCAGATTGAAGGGGGCGGACGCCAGGCTGAGCTTTCGCGCTTCTATCTTGGAGAAGTCGAGTATGTCGTCAATGATCGTCAGCAGTGAATTCGCCGAAAACTGAACGATTTCCAGGCACTCTCTGCGCTCGCTCTCCACGTCGGCCGTGAGTGCGAGGCCGGTCATGCCGAGGATGCCATTCATGGGGGTCCGCAGCTCATGGCTCATGTTAGCTAAGAATTCACTCTTTGCGCGGTTTGCGTCTTCCGCCGCTTCCTTCGCTTGGATCAGCTCAATAGTTCGTTCGCGCACCCGCTGTTCAAGTTCATCATTCGAACGCTGCAATATCTGCTTAGCTTCCTTCTGCTGTGTGATCTCCTCAACAACTCCTACGATGCGGTGCAAGCGACCGGACTCATCGACAACCGGAAATGCGCGATCCCAAAGCCAGCGGCTGCATTCACCGTCGATGATCCGATATTCGCAATCCAAGCGTTCTCCAAGGCGTTGACGGCGGCGCAAGTCTCTTACCAATTCGCGATCCTCGGAGTGGATGCGCGCAAACCAGACATCGGGATCCTGAAGGACGAGATTCGGCGAGATTCCCCATACGTCTTCAAACGCCGGGCTAACGTACAGGAAGGCTCCCGTGTCGGGATCCATTATCCAGAACACTTCGTGAATGTGCTCAGCGAGCTGTCGAAATTTCTTTTCGCTGGTACTTAACGCTTCTGTGCGCTCCTCAACCAAAGCCTCCAGCTTTCTTTGCCGGGCCTGAAGCCTGCTTACACGAATGCGATAGGCCGCCGCAAAGAGTCCGACGACCGAAATAATAACGAGCGCGCTGAAAGGCCAGGTCTGATAGAAATGCGGTTCGAGCGTGAGCGAAACGGATTCGGCCGCCCGGCTCCAAACGCCATCTGCGTTGCAGGCTATAACAAGGAAACGATAACTGCCTGGCGGGATGTTCGTATAGTAAGCCGTTCGGCGCGACCCCGCATCGGTCCAATCTTTATCGAAGCCCTCGAGGATATATTTGAATCGAATCTTTTGCGGCTCAATAAAGCTGGTTGCCGTATATTGAAATTCGAGCTGCCCTTTACCGGGAGGAATCTGCGAGAGCATATTCCCAGGTATCTTATGGTTGTCGACAACCATTCCTTCCACTAATACTTTTGGCGCAATCTGATTGGTAATCAGGCGCGCCGGGTTGAGGACGGCAGCGCCTTTCATTGTCGGAAAAGCCAGGAGCCCATTTTCCAGTCGATATCCAGCAGGCTGAAACCCCCCGTTGCATTCTCTGCTCCTCATCCCGTCTGTTATCCCGAAGTAGCGCGAAGATATCTGGCGGATCTTGCCATCCGCGAAGGCGTTGAGCTGGCTCTTCGCTACCTGAAAGATGCCGCGATTGCAACTCATCCACAGACTGCCGCGCCTATCGTCGAGGATCTGCCAGACTGTGTCGTCGAAGAGCCCATCACGAGTGGTGAAGCGGGTAAATATTCCGTTCTTAAAGCGGTTGAGCCCGCCGCCATCGGTTCCTATCCATAAAGTGCCATCCGGGTCGCCCCAGATTGCACGTACGATATTGCTCGATATTCCATCATTCGTCGTGTAGGTATGGAAGGTGCCGCCAGTAAAGTGGATGAGTCCGGCACCCGTTCCGGCCCAAAGTGTATGATCACGGTCCTCATAGATGGTGAGGACGCCAAGAGAATGCCCAGCCTTTGTGTTGTAAGTAGTAAAGCGTCGCCCATCGAAGTGGCTCAGTCCTTCGCGAGTTCCGACCCAAAGATCTCCTTTGCTGTCCGAGTAAGTACATAAGGCGACATCGTTGGGTAAGCCGCTTTCTCCACGGAATATCGCGAACTTGCCTTGGCTTAAGCGCGCTAAGCCGCGCCGCGTAGCAAACCAATGATCGCCGTGGCCGTCCTCGGTGATGGAAAACACCTGGTTATCCGGCAGACCATCACGAACGCTGAACTGCCTGATGTGCCCGCCTTGTAAGCGATTTACGCCGCCATCGCTAGTTCCGATCCAAACAGCGCCCTCGCGATCCTGATATATGGCAAGAATGACATCGCTCGAGAGACCCTCCGGTTTGCCGTAAGTTGTGAAAGAAGCATCTCTTAACCGGTTGAGGCCGCCGCCTGAGGTGCCAATCCAAAGGCTGCCTTCACGATCCTGCGCGATCGCCCACACGTCATCGCCCGAGAAGCCTTCTTTGGCAGTGAAGCGCGAAAACTTCCCGTTATAAAACCGATTGAGCCCGCCGCCCATCGTTCCGATCCATAGGCTGCCGGAACTGTCCTCAAATATTGACCAGATGTTGTTGCTGGACAAACCGTCGCGGACGGTATAGTGCGTACTGCTATTCGAAGTCAGGCGGGATAGACCGGCCTCAGTGGCACCGACCCATAAACCACCCGCCGTGTCCACATACACCACGCGAACATCGTTACCGGGCAACCCATCCGCTTTCGTCAGATTGACAAAGCGATCATTTGTCCAGTGGCTTAAGCCGGCATGCGTTCCGATCCAGATTCCGCCCTGCCGATCTCCGCACAAGGTGAAAACCGCGTCGTCAGGCAAGCCGTCCTTATGGGTATAGGTTTGAAACTTACCATTCCGAAACCGGCTGAGGCCGCCACCATCGGTGGCAATCCAAAGATCGCCGTGCGAGTCCTCATAGAGGGCCCGGACAAAGTCATTGGCGAGGCCGTCTTTTTTTGTGAGCGTCTTAAAGACGCCGCGATTTAGCGATGTAAGGCCGCCACCGTGCGTTCCGATCCATAAAGCGCCCCGATGGTCAACCAATAAGGCGTCTACCTCATTGCTTCGAAGTTCGGGCGTGTTGCGCCTGTCGAACGTGACAAAGCGCGTTCCATCGAAGCGAGCGAGGCCCTCCTCTGTTCCGAGCCAGAGATAGCCATCGGGAGTCTGCGCCAGGGCAAGTATGGAATTTTGAGGTATACCGCTTTCAGTAGTCCAAATGTCATGGACATATTGGGTGATCGACTTGGAAGGATCAAGACCGGCTCTTAAAGCGTACGGATGCAAGCACGCAAAGCTGCCTAACACCAGCGACGCCAGCACCCTTGAAGTCATGAGTCGCACAATCAGCCAACCGCCGTATTACAGCGGATCACCTGCCTTCAGCACTTATATCGGCCATTCCCCGGAAACGTATTAGGTGCCCAGTACTTAAACCCGTTTTCACGGCTAAATGGAAACTCGTCCGTTCCGATATGAAACCTGAGTGCCAAACAGAGACTTGGTAAATCGCTTCGAAAGAGAAGTTTACAAATGAAAAAAAGTTCCGCAGTACTAACTTTGGCGTTGCTGGGCAGCAGTTTTATATTTGCGTCATCGCCTAAGATTTCCCCGGATCTCAACAATATAGATCCTAACTCCACTGTGCGCGTTATCGTGCAGTATTCTCAAATGCCAAATGTTACTCAACAGCAGCAGGGTGGTGGCCTTTTGGGTGGCCTCCTCGGCGGAACTTTGGGGCTAGTGGGGGGACTCCTGAATGGAGTCGTGAATCTGGTGTTTAACGTTCTGCATGCAGTAGTGTACACGATTCCTGCATCATCGCTGCAATCATTTGCCAACGATCCGAACGTTCTATACATATCGCCGGACCGCCCGCTTGCGGGCCAACTCGATTATTCGACCGCCGCTGTGAATGCTAATGCGGCTTGGAACGCCCATTTGACTGGAATGGGTGTAGGCGTCGCCGTTATTGACAGTGGCATCGATTCCACGCCCGACCTTAGTGTACTAGGGCTGCTTTCGCGTGTAACGTATACGCAAGACTTTGTTGGTGGTAATGGGATAGATCAGTACGGCCACGGAACGCACGTTGCCGGAATCATCGGCGCAAATGGAATCAGTTCCAGATGCTTCAACTGCAATCGATCTTTCGTCGGCGTGGCGCCAAATGCTTCACTTATCAACCTGCGTGTTTTAGATGCAAACGGCCAAGGAACCGACAGCGCGGTTATAGCAGCTATTGAGCGGGCAATCGCTTTAAAGCAACGCTACAATATCCGGGTCATCAATCTTTCCCTGGGCCGGCCGGTGTATGAAAGCTACAAGCAGGATCCGCTTTGCCAGGCTGTAGAAGCAGCATGGAAGGCCGGCATTGTGGTCGTATCTGCCGCAGGAAACGACGGCCGCGACAATTCGTTAGGAACGAACGGGTACGGCACAATTGAATCCCCCGGGAATGACCCTTACGTCATCACAGTGGGCGCGATGAAGGCTATGAGTACGTATCCACGCAGCGACGATTTAATCGCCAGCTACAGCTCCAAAGGCCCATCGGCCATCGATGAAGTCGTAAAACCCGATATCGTAGCGCCGGGTAATCACGTTGTATCGTTGCTTGCTCCCAATTCGACCCTCAGCAGCGACCCACAGAATGCAGTCCCGATTTCGTATTATCAATCGACCGCAAGTTCTACTCCGTCGGCTAAGTTCCTCATGTTAAACGGAACCAGCATGGCTACACCTGTAGTAAGCGGTGCGGTTGCCGACATGCTTCAGGGTAATCCGTCACTTACTCCTGACCAAGTGAAGGCACGCCTGATGAAGACCGCCTATAAGACGTTTCCAAGCTCGAGTACCGCGGTAGACCCAGTTACTGGCGAAACATTTGTGAGCCAGTACGACATGCTTACCATCGGCGCGGGTTACCTGGATGTAGCGGCGGCGCTGGCTAATAAGGATGTTGCGACAGGGACGGCGATGTCTCCTACGGCTCACTATGATCCAGCCTCCGGTAACGTATATCTCGTGTACGATCCTTCTTCCGTGTGGAACAGCACACCCGTTAGCGGTGCGAAAGGGTTGTGGGGAACTCAATCAGTTTGGGGAACCACCACCGTGACCGCCAACAGCACGTTGATAGGGGCCGATCAAGCGGTTTGGTCTTCCAACGCCGTGTCGGGGTTCAAAGTGCTCTGGGGCACGAAGGGATTATGGGGAACAAAAGGATTGTGGGGAACTTCCGATACGAATGCAGACAAGGGTCTTTGGGGTACCAAAGGGCTTTGGGGCACGGATTCGTCGACCTCCGATTCAGATGTTGCTTTTACTGTTAACTAGCGTCTGCTGAATCTGTCTGAAGAGAGCCCGCCGCCGGCCTTTAGAAGCCGACGGCGGGATTTTTGTCTCATCGCGGCTACGGAACCTTTGGCTTCGAAAAGGCGTATCGTAGGTTGAGGCGCACTTATGTACTGCAGTTCTTGTGGAATTGAAATCGCTGACAATTTTCGGTATTGTCCGCAATGCGGCACATCGACGGGTAGGGCCGGCTTTACGTCCGATACCGGGAAACCCGCAAGGTTTCTGAGCCGTCCTCGGGACGACAAGAAAATAGCCGGTGTTTGCTCTGGGATTGCGCGGTATATCGGAATTGATGTGACCCTCGTGCGAATTCTCTTTCTTGTCTTTACGGTCTGGCCTCCCACTGCCGGGCTGATTGTCTATATCGTTTGCTGGATCGTCATGCCACAAGACCCCCTGCTCCTTCCGCCGCCACATACCGCGCAAGCAGAAAGCGCCCCAGCGATATCTTAGTCCCAAAATAGACGAAAGCGGCTTGAGAACTGGCGCACGTCTCCAAACAAGAATCTGAGGGGTGCTGCGTTCCAACATTTTTTATGTATTCTGTTTGAGTGAGTACGGAACGAACTCTTCCGGGCGGCTGGGCGGATCGCGATGCGCTCCCAAGAGGGCCCAATGGGCGATGTCTCTGCCGCTGGTGCAACCTGGAAGTCCCCGCCGGTCGACTGACATTCTGTTCGGACTGGTGTGTTGAAGAATGGAAGCTGCGTAGCAATCCGGGTCATCTGCGCGACCGAGTCTTCGAACGCGATCATGGCGTTTGCGCAGTGTGCGGTCTGGATTGTGTCGCAAAATTCAAGCACATCCGCCGCTTGCGCGGATCCGCGCGGATCAAGGCTGTTGCCGAATGGGGCCTTAAGGGCCGCAAATCGCTATGGGATGCCGACCATATTGTCCCGGTTGCCGAAGGCGGCGGCGAATGCGACCTCTCTAATATGCGGACGCTTTGTCTGAAGTGTCATCGCATCCGCACGGCTGAGTTACGAAATCGCCTCAGCAGCAACAAGTCGACGAACTCCGCGGAATAATTTGCTTCACATCATCGCAACCGGCGGAGCGGGTTCGTCCGGGCTTCCTGCGCTGGCGAGCGGCATGCGAATCAGGACGAAAGCCAGAAGAATCAGCACGCCAA
>DAISJE010000152.1:0-8907 GCA_036821665.1 Bryobacteraceae bacterium
AATCAACTGCCTTGGTGTCATCGTCATTTATGACGAATGTTGCCTCCGGCAGGATCGATGCGCCGGCACCTGAGCCTGCAACATTCGCGTTAGTCGCAGTCGCACTGATGGCTGGGTTCTGGGTCAAGCGGAAACGGGTATTCCGCAATCCAGGCCTATAAACCGCTTACAGGTATCTTTTCCTCGATTTTCTGGAAAAGCCCGCGATTGCCGCCACTCCAAGGCTTAAAAGCAATACTGTTGATGGTTCCGGCGCCGAATTTTGGATAGTCGGCTCGAACAGACCGGTAATCTGGCCGTTGGCTGGACTGCCGCTTCGCCCACCAGCTATGCTTAGAACGCCTAAATCGTCGTAAGTCGTCGAGTCTGTAGCCACTATTAAAAGAGCGGACGAACCGCCCGGCGCAATTGCTGCTCCGGCGCCCGGCGAAACGAACACGAAGCCGAGAGGACCGCCTGTCGGCCCGCGTTGAACCGCGATAGGAACACCGTTCCCGCCGTTGCTTCCCATCTGACCCGACCCGCTGATGTAGCCGACATCGGTCGAATAGCCGAAATACCATCCCACGGTGGCACGGAAAATCCCCGCAGACAAACCCGGATCGAGGCTTATCTGATAAGCAAAGTCCAGACAACCGGCACAAGTAACCCCGAATGGATCGACTGCTACGACTTCCGTGTAGGTCCCAGTGATCAACCCAATCCCGCTTCCGAAGCTATAGGTTCCACTGGTTTGGTTGAGCAAAGGCACGGAACCGGGATCCGGAAATACGTCCGGCGGCACTGTGCCGCCTGGCAATATAGTATTGGCACTGAGTGGGAATGTAATTAACAATCCAGTCGTAAGTGCAAGAACGAAGTGATTACACCTTAACTTCATCACCGAAGTTACCTCCGAATGGGGTATGGGTATGTAATATAGAGAGATTATACGTCGGAGTGCGTATTCTTAATTCGCACTTCGTTCTATTTGTAAGCTGTTACCGTACCGGTACCAACTTTACAAGGACTTTACAGGCACAGTAAATACGACGGTATTCACAACGTCTTCGCGTTGAAACTGCGTCCAGATTCGATACATGCCGGTACGCGGAAAGATGACGTTGAATTGGATGTTGCCGCCGGTTACGAGAAATGGATGCAGATGCAGCAGGTCGATGAGATCGGTGCTTGCGATCAGCATGTGCGCCCAGGCGCCGAGATAGGGCTGAAGTCCGTCCGCCGGATTGAGTGTATAGAAGAGCTTGCTTTCCAGGTCCGCGATAGGCGGATCGGGATCGAGCCGTAACGACGCCGTGAGATTTTCGGACGGACAAGGGGTCAACGCGGGTGCGATCTTGCGAAGCTGTGGCGCGCCGGAAACGAATAATGTATCAATCGCAAGCTGCGGCACGGAGCCCGCCGGGTAATAGTCCGCGAGCATGCGATACATGCCACCGTACGGCAATCGTACGTTCAGCGTAAATGAGCCGTCAGGTTGAAGGACCGGATGCACATGTGCGAAAAACTCCAGGTTTTCACTTACTAAGAACAGGTGCATCAGTTTTTCATGCACGATCTCGAAGTTTTTGACCGTCTGCCCCGTTGCCGGATTCAGGACTCGAAATGTCAACGTGACGGTATCGCCGGGATTGAGCGCCTCGGGATGCTGAGATACCTGGAGCGGATATTCGACGCGATCGGGAACCCGGAGGACGAGCGTCATTCCGCAGCGCGGACATTTGCCGGGAGTATTGGACCGGTAATCGGGGTCCATCGGGCAGACCCAATCCTTGAATGTGCCGGTAGCTTGCGGCTTCTGAAATGCGAATGCTGAAGCGCAGCCAATTAACGTCTGAAGGCAGACGCGGCGGCTGAATCCGCGGATCGACATCTACACCTTGCGAAGTTTGCTGACGCGTCCTACTTCCACCCACTCCACGACGAAAATGTTACCGGCATGATCGAAACAAGCGCCGTGCGGGCAGACGAATTTGCCTGGTTTAAAGTGATCGCGCGTCAGCTTGCGCGTTTCCATGTAGTCGCTGTGCGAATCGTCGCCCAGGTTCAGGATGATGTTATTCGTCGAATCCATCAACGTTACGCGCGCAAAAAGATCCGGCACGACCATATCGCCGTTCTTGTAGATGTTGAAATGGCAGGGCGCATTGGTGCCGTAAAGAAAGTCGATGTGCTCGCCTTGCAGCGTGAAGCGCTGAATGCGTTTGTTGCTGCGATCGGCAACGACCAGGATAGGTTCTTTGGGACGCGTATCTACAATCAGGCCGTGCGGGCAAAGGAGTTGTCCGGGCTCTTTCCCAGGACCGCCGAACGTTCGAATATATTTCCCGTCGCTGTTGTATTGGTTGATATAGCTCGATCCGTAGCCGTCGCCTACATAGAAATCGCCATTCGGAGCCATGGCGAGATTCGTGGGGCTGTATTTCAGCGGCTTGCCGTCGGGCCCGGGTTTTGAATAGGGCTCTGCCTCCTTGGGGTAGCCAAGCGTAAAGACCTCTTCCCCAGTGAGAGTGGTTTTTGCGACGATGCCGCGCTTGATGTCGCAAAGGTAAAGAAACTCATCTTTACCTTCCTTCTGAATGTAAAGCCCGTGCGCGCCGCCTTTGAATTCGGCACCCCAGCTCTTGACGAACTTTCCTTTATGGTCGAAGACCACCATGCTGTCTGATTTTTCGCTGGTGGCATAAACCGTGTGGTGAATATAGATCCGGCCGTGAGAATCTTCGCAGACGCCGTGCGTATTGCCGTACTTGATGTCGGCGGGCAACGCGCCCCAATCGTGCGTCACTTCATAGGTGTGGGCGCCGGAGCCGAGTACCGGCTTTTTGCTGCCCGATTTGTTAGTTGCGCCCAATATAAGCGGCGCGCTCAATCCTGTGGTGAAGCGGGTGAGGAATCCGCGGCGGGAATCCGGTGTCATTTGCGTATCGTTCCTTCCGGTTTGGATGAATGCAAGCTGGCAGTCTCAGTAGTCCCAGCAACAGGCTGCACGTCCGCGTAAGCCAGCCAGAAGCCCATCATTTCTTCCGTACTAGGCTCGCCCCAACGGATGGACTTCGATGGATCGGGATTCAGCGGGTTATTAGCGGAATTATCGAAATACGCCGTGGTCACCAGTTTCGTGCCTTTCGGCAAGATGAACTGATGTTTCAGGAAGTAAGTTTCCTGCCAGCGGAAATCGTACTTTGGAACATTAAAAAGCACTTCGCGATGTCCATCCGGATAAATGGCTTCCGTCGTCATGCTCTTACCGCGAAAGTGCATGTGAGCGGTGTAAGCGACTGCCAGCACGTCTTTCGGCAAGGTGTAACACGAGGTAACTTTGTGATTTCCGTCGCGGGGCGGAATTAGAAACCAGTTATTCCAGATTTCGTATTGAGCTACTTCATGCGTAACCGGCTTCTTTGCGAATACCAAGCCGATACTTGTGCGATCGGTTAAAGTCTGCCCCAGGCGGTTGCTGTAATGTATCTGGAATTGCAGATAGGAACCGGCGGGAATCTTAAGATCATATCCGGCAGGCCGTACTTCGGCCAAATGGCCGGGCAGATAGATGGCCGGAACATGATTCACGTAGCCCGATGACGGGTCTTTCAACGGCCCGTCGCCAATCGAGACACAGCCGTCATCGGACACGGGAGCATCCGGCTTCATGTGATTCACCTTGCCGGTCCGGTATTGATATGGATCCACCTTCTGGTGCGCGCCGTGTTCATCCAATAGCTTCGGTACCGAATCAGCGCTGACTACGCTAACCGTCGCGTGATGCACAATCCGGCGGTCACCGGGTACAACCTCGGCCGCGTGAATCCACTTGTCCTCTGTGAAATTCGTGGGCACGTAGATGTATTCGTAATCGTCCTGGTTGCCGGCTGCGACGGTCTGCTGCGGGATGGTGAGGACGACGTCCGGTTTGATATGCCATCCGGCCTTATAAGCAGGAGCCGGGGGAAGATCTTTGGGATCGCCTTCCTGCGCCCCACTTTTGACCCACTTCACAATGGTGGCTATTTCGGCGTCGGAAAGCCGAGGATTATTTAAGAAGTCGCCAACATGCGGATCGGCATGCCATGGCGGCATTTTTCTTTGAACGACCGCCTCACGTATAGCAGCAGCCCAGGGGCGAGCTTCCTTATAGGTGATGAGCGACATCGGCGCGATGTCGTTCGGGTGATGGCAGACCGTACAGTTCTGGTAGAGAATGGGCGCAACGTCTTTGTTGAATGTGACGGTCTCGTGTGCTGCGGGACTTTGTGCTTGCGCAACGGCAGCGAGGAAGGCGAAAAACAGCACGCCGGACACAAAGCTTCTCATAAGCGGCCTTTCCTTACAATCATAGTGCTTGTAGAAAAGACCTCGGATGGACGGACTGCCTATTTTTCCGGTGCAGGCGCTTGGGTTTGAACCACGGAAGTAATCTTTGCGGAGGCGGGCTCGACCGCTGCGCCTTTGCGAACCGTAATATTGCCGCGGCCGGTGATTAATGTCAAATCCGGTCCGTTGCCGACGGAGCCGTCGAGTTTGGAACCAAGCTTCTCGTTACGCTCGCTTAAAGCAGTGCCGAATTCGTTATCGATTTCGCCGTGATCGGTGCTGGCGGCGAGGACAAACTGCGCGGTTTGAGGCATTGTCAAATCGATATTACCCGCCTTAACGCGTACGTCTATTTTGCCGAGAGGCAGGCGCTCCGGCCGGAGTTCGATATCACCACGGTCTACATTGACCTGTACCGCGTTGGTGAATCCTGCGAGCGTAATATCCGTCGCATGCGTAGCGAGCTTCAACGGGCCGATTACGCCCTGCGCGCTTAAGCTGCCACGATCGATTCGGACTTCGCCCGGAACCTGCTGTATGTCGAGCTGAGTACGCATGTTCTCCACTCGCACGGGTTTAGCCAGCTCGCGAAAGGAAACAGTTCCCGAATAGTCGCCTGTGACGGTAACCTGGCCGGCTATCTTAGTAAGCTCGACATCCCCTCCGTGGCCGCGCAGGTCGACATTACCTTTCACATTGGTGCAGCGCACCAGATCGCTGTGCCGCGTATCTACTTTGACGTTTCCATCGAGGTCCTGGAGCCGCACGCCGGCGTTTTCGCTGCTTAGGTCTACATCTCCAGAAACGGAGGACACGTCGAAATCGCCGCCTTTGCCGGTAGCCTCCAGACTGGCGCCTTTCGGAACGGTGATATCCAGATCGGTGGTCACGCGAGTTCGAGAGCCGGCGCGATCCTGATTACAGCGAATGATTACGGTATTTCCCTGGACCACAACGTCAACCGGAGTGTCGGAGTTATTCCGGTTGGCGGCGGGTGCGTCGAAGGTGCGAATGGTTTTGTGACCGCTGACGGCAATTTGGTTTGCATCGCCGCCGACGATTCTGGCATCGCCGCGGAACGCCTCGATAATGACATGCGGAGAAGCGCCGACGGCTTTTTGTTGCGGACTGACGGAGTAATCGTGCTGTTCACCGAAAGCGTCGCTGAAGCCGCGTCCCCAACCCGCCTCCTGCCACCACCAGTTGCCGGGCCGGTGGACCTCAAATGCTACAACACCGAGAAGGCAAATAAGAATGACGACAAACCAGCTTCCGGCCGAGATACCGTTGGTTGGTAATGCCCGGCCGCCCATAAAACGGACGCAGACTTCGAGCAGGGCAACCGCGCCCCAGACGATCAGCAGATACGGCCAGTACAGGATCAGCAGATCCGCGATGCGAAACTGCGGCGTAAACGAATGAATCAGGAAGATAACGCCAATCAGGATGATGATCAGCGGTCCGGTAACCGACCCTCGCGGTCTCATCGCATGGGTCCTCCTTGCACGGGCGGCGGTGGCGGAGCAACCGGCTGCGGCGGAATAAACATCCTCTCAATCAACTTCAGAACGCCGATGACGATAATCAGCAGCGGCCAGGTGTGAGAGAACGGAAGAACGTTCGATTGTTGCATGG
Source organism: Bryobacteraceae bacterium (assembly GCA_036821665.1). Taxonomy (GTDB): domain Bacteria; phylum Acidobacteriota; class Terriglobia; order Bryobacterales; family Bryobacteraceae; genus Bog-105. Next base: position 5,950 of record DAISJE010000152.1, read on the forward strand.
CGAACAACACGCCGACGGTAATCAACAGAATAGGCCCGCGGATCGCCTGAGCGAATAGGGCGCCTCTACTGATCACGGTGGCTCTCCATGAAATGGTTGGCAGCGTCGGCCGTCGCCGGATACGCGCGGGAGTCCGCCGAGGCGGCGGGCGGTGCGAAGCGGCTATACAGCATGTAGGCTCCTACCACGATCAGAATTACGGGCCAGAAGCGGGAGATAGCACGGAAATCGAGCAGGTCCAGCGAGTTCAGCAGATAAATCACGCCAATTGCAATCAGCAGGAGGGGGCCGACCGGAATGCGCCCGCCTTGCCGGCCACGTGGCAGGATACTCGACCATTCATCCACGGGCACACCCAATTGACGTTTTCTAGCGGTGTGATACGCCTCGAAGGCCATGTAGAACCAGAACGCAGCCAGGATCATGGCCAGCAGCGGTTGAGCGCCTGTTCCGCCGGAATTATCGATAAGCGTGATGAGCAAGCCGAAGACAAGCGCATGCACCAATCCCTTCAGATACTGGCCGTTATAAATCGCTCCGACTCCCGGGATCATGCCGAGCAAAAAGGCGAGACCCGGTGAGGTCTGCACGGGAGCGACTCCGTAAGCCGGCACCGCTGCCGGCGGCACGTACGGGTTCGCCGCGGCATTCGGGTCGGCATTCGTCGAATACGCCGCGTTGTAAGCGCCAGGCGCATGGTCCTGGCAATAGATGGTTCCTTCCGATGGCCTCTGGCAAGCTGCGCAGAGAGGCCTACCGCAGGAACGGCAAAAACCGGTGGCGGTGGTCTCGGGGTGTAAATAGCAGTTCATGGTTGCTTTTCTCCAGACGCCGGTTGGCCATTGTTGCGCGCGGCTTCTCCCTTTTTGCGGGAAGATGCTTTCCGCGACGCCTGGTCTTGCGACGCCTCTTGCTGTTGTTGTAAGTCTCTTAATCGCGTTTCGATTTCATATACGAAGCGAAGGTTTTCGTAATATTTCACGGCACGGTCCTTGACGCGCAAAGCGCGGTCTTCGACGCCGGCCCAAACGCGTACGGGATTCAGGTCCGCCGGCTGAATGTGCTGCACGCGAATGCCGGTGCAGCGTTCCAGCATGGCGAACGACAACACGGTCATCGCCATTCCCATCGCGAGCCGGGGCTGCAATACAGGATGCAGCCATTTGGTTGCCATCCGGCTGAGCCAGCCCTGTTTTTCGAACGGTTGCCGGCTGCGGCCAACAGGCGCAAGATACGCGATGCGCGTCACGAGAGCCGGGGGCAGTGCGACTTCACCGGTCCGGTTCAGGAAGCTGACCGCGCCTTTCACGTCCGCCATGAAGGCACTGCAAACCGCGCACGAAGAGGCATGCTGCTCCAGGGCTGCGCTTTGAGCGCTGCCGAGAGTGCCGTCGATGTAATCGGCTAAGATGCTCTCAAATTCGGCGCAGTTCATTGTGTTATCTCTTTACGCCTCAACCCAGGGTCTTTAAACCCAGGACCTCAATCCCGACCTTTCTTTTCGGGATACCACTTCATACAGAAACTTTATTCCTTCGCAAAACGCGCGCCAATTCCGCGCGACCGCGATTCAATCTCGATTTGACGGTTCCTTCCGGAACATTTAATACCTGGGCGATCTCCCGGTACTCCATCTCCTGCAGATCGCGCAAGATTACCGCCTCGCGCAACTCCGGCGAGAGTTTCTGCAGTCCGGCCTGGAGCAATTCGCCCGCCTCGCGTCCGGCTAGCATCCCCTCGGTTCGGGAGTGCTGCCCGGTCTTCTCTTCCAGAACGGATAGTTTATCTTCGATCGCATCTGTTATTCGCTCATTCTTGGTGCGGCGATAGTGATCGACCAAGAGGTTACGCGTCAGGCGGGTGAGCCAGACAACGAACGATCCTTCGCCCGACCGGAAACTCCCGAGCGTTTTGAAGACGCGCAAAAAGACGTCCTGAGTGAGATCCTGTGCCTCATTGTCATTACTGGTGAAGCGGTAGCAGATCGCGTAGACACGTTTGGTATAGAGCTTTACCAGCTCTTCCCAGGCGCCCTGCTCCCCATTCAGGCAGCGCTCGACTAAACTGGTTTCGGTATCCAAACGTGGATCTGCTCCAGCGAGGGCGCCACCCCGCCAATTCCAGGACGCGCCTATAGCCTTTGAGCTTAACGAACCCTTTAAGTTTAGGGGAACGACTCCAATGGCTGTGGCTGACATATGTCCTTTAAAAAGCGCCTTGGCAGCTTCAATCCGCGTGTAGCGGCGGAGTTTGAGTAATCTGCATCGGCTACAACCAGATAAACGAGAATCGGGGGAGGGAAGTTCAACAGAGCTATCAGCTATTAGCCGGCAGCTATCAGCTATCAGCCCCAGCTATCAGCCGGCAGCCCAGGGCCGGGCATGCCACGGCCCCTACAGGTGTCTGCGAAACGAAGTCCAGCGTGGACGAGACGGGCGGTGCATGCATCGCCCCTACGCTCTTTTTTGCGAAACGAAGCCAATCTCGGGCAGCGTTTGGGCGAAATTTTGCGAAACGAACCCGGCGTGTGGCGGAAGAGGGTGAAGGTTCGGTGAAACGGGCGAGGAATGCCTCGCCCCTACGGGTTTCTGCGAAACGAACCCGGGAGCGGATTTGCGTGCGCGGTTCAGTTTTAGCAAAGTGTTGAGGGCGCGATAGAAGGCGCGTTCGTGGGTGGTCTGGTAGCGCAGAAAGAGAGCGAGTTTTTGAGTATCGACGCGGTCCTCCGTGAACGCCTCATTTTGAATACGGATGGCGCGCTGCATCAGCCACCAGGATTGCGCCATCTGCCGGACCAGGAGGGATTCGGTTTCATTGACGGGAGCATGCTCTTTGATGAGATCCGAAAGGAGGGCTTCGAACTCGGCGGGATCTTCGCCGGGAATGATGACGCGACCGGAGGCGAGTCCGTGCTTGAGGGAGTTGCCGCTGGACGTGGCTTTGCCTTCGGGCGAGCGG
>DAISJE010000153.1:0-8895 GCA_036821665.1 Bryobacteraceae bacterium
CCTTCGAACCTGAAAAGCACAAAAGCGTCAAACGTTTCCTTTATGTTCCACTACCAGCTTTCCGTGGGGGATTTGAGCCTGACAGGCTGTTGTGATGCCGTGCTTTGCCGAAAGGCACCGAAGTTTGCCGAAGTTGTTGAAATATGCCAAATTCTGCCGTAACATGCCGAAAGAGGTTTATCGGATGAAAGCCCACGATCAAACGCTGAACGGTGTTCGTACCCGCCTCGCTGGATTGCGCGAGAGAAAGCCGCCGAAGAAAGCGGCACAAATTCGAGCGCTCTGGCCAGAGATCAAGGCCGCGCTAGACGAGGGACATAGTCTCAAAGCGGTCTGTGATTGCCTTGAAACGGATGGAATCACTGTCTCCGTTCAGACACTGGGGTCCTACATCACGCGTATACGGAGGAAATCCGCTCCGGCATTGCGTCTGACACCGGCCATCGACAACAAACCCCGGGCACAAATGAAGGACGCCGGGCGAGTCGCCCATCCAGCAGAATCAGACCGTGAGAAGCCGTTTGACCCGCTGGCGAACATTCGCCGGGAGCAGGAAAAGAAGCGAAATTCCGGATTCGATTACCGCCCTGACTTAGCCGATCCGAAAGAGTTGATCTGATTGGCCAGGAGCGATCAAAGCACCGCTTTGCCGCTTATACGAAAATCTACATTGTCCGTCCCCAAACGCCCTTGGCCGTCTCTTAGTACTTAGAGGCCGCATCAGCATAGCCTCCCGACGCAGAAGACATAAATGGCCGACGGTATTGCTTTTCAAACGGATCGTAGCGGAGATGCGCATTCACATAAGGCAGCGCTTGAGAAGCACTATCGTGTTCGGGAACTTGCTTCTTTGTGGGGCTTCTCCGATAACACGATCATCAGATTGTTTGCGGACGAGCCGGGTGTTATTCGCCTGGAATCCGAGACATTAAGGCGCAAATACACTACCCTGTCTATCCCTGAGAGCATTGCCTTGCGCGTTCACGAGAGACTCGGCCAGAAGTCATTCCAACCCGAACTTACGTGCGGTAGCCCACTTCGCGTAATCCGCCTCCGGGATCTTGGCATTGGAAAGCCCAAACAAGCGCGAAAGGTCCTCAAGCTGAACTCGAGTTAGTGTTGTGCACATGTCTCGTCAAGTTTCGGCCTCCCTCATCAACGCGCTTCGAATAAGGAGTCTGTCTGCATCATTCATTGCGAGCACAGCCACTGTCACCCGTCCCACTGCCGTTCTTCCCTGTATGAGGGCGCCACCGATTCGAAAATGCTCTTCCCAAACATCCATTCGCGGATGAAACAAGCGAACTACTTGCCTCGTAACTTCATCGAATCCGGCGATGTTCGACCCTTTATGAGCATTGCAATGAGCACAGGCTAACGCGAGATTACTTTCGACCGTCTGCCCGCCATGCTTTTCGGCCAGAACATGATCGATTTGGAAAGGAAGGGGAAAGGCCACCTGCGGCAGCAGGCAATACTCGCAACGATAAAGAGCTCGTTGCCGAACAGTCCCCGAGAGTTGCCGGTTCACTGCTCGTGAGCAGGGGCGTGTTTCAGCAGGCGGCGCGCTTTTGATTGCATTACAGCGAGCATGCTCCCAATGTGCAGATAGCTGTCGAGCTCCTGCCGGCCCGCGCCTTTGCCGATAGCTCGTTGACCCGATCCTCATCACGCGCCGGTAGCTTAATTGAGAGCAGATATCGCGCAGCTTCTGGGCTGAGTTCCGCGTCTTCCGATTCAAGAAGAATCCGCGCCAGGATCGCTGCTTCAGTATTCGGTGTGACGACCTGTGAACTCATTTCCGTTCCTCTTTATCATGATCTGACATTCGGATCACTAATGGAAATCCTGCTTCCCGCGTTCACGAGAGACTCAGCCACAAGCCGCTCGAGCCGAACCTTTCGAGCAGCAATCCACTTTGCGTAATACGCCTCCGTGACTTTCACGCTGGAGTGCCCAAGCAGCCGCGAGAGGTCCTCAAGCTGCATCCCTCGAAGTAGCGCTCTCACGGCGAATGTGTCGCGCAGTCTATGTGGGCGGCAATCGGGGATTCCGGCGCGCGCGCCGATTCCTTGCATCCGTTCGTATACGGCTTGCGCGAGCGGGATCGGATCGTGGCCGGCGCCATACCAAAACGGTCCCCGTTTAGAAAGCCAGGCGCATTCGTCAATCCTCTTCTTCATTTCGTCAGTGATGTACGCTTCTAACAGCTTGGGTTTTTCGGTCCGCTTCTGTTTTTGCGGCTGATATGTGTAGACCCACAAGGTTTCTCCTTTGGTCAATGCTCTAGGATCGAAACAAACTCCGTCACCGACGCGCATTCCAGTGGAGAGCATCAATTCGAGCAGAAGCCGAAACGTTTCCGGTTGCTTCGCATACCCGTGAGTCCCGCCATTCAACTTCAAAGCATGGTGAAGTATTTCCGTAACTTCTTCATCCGTGTACGGCTCTTTCTGCTCGTAAATGGCTCTTACCGGCGTTACCTTATCCACAAGAGCCTCGCTGATCCATCCGCGGCGAAACGCAGCACGGAGAAAACATCGGATTTTCGCGAAGGTGGTGGACTTAGTTGTTGTCCGGGTTCCCTTCGGCAAGCCAGTCGTCTTGAACGTTTCGAGATGATCCACACTGATCTGCCGCATGTGGGTCACGTTTTGACCCGTAAGAAAGCGCTGAAGTCGTTCGAGTGCGAGGCGGTGCTGTCCAAGCGTTCGCGGATCGAGATCTTCCTCGCGAGTTGCCAGGTACTTTTCGATGCACTCCGAGAGTGGCGGCCCCGTGATCTCATCGCCGCGAACTTGCGTCATCAACGAAGCCCGCAACGCCTCCGCTCTCTTCAGATCAGACGATTGCGTGCTCTGTCGGGGAACGACGTCGCCGTTCGGTGTGCGTCCGTAGATCCAAATCGGACACTCGCAGTCCATCCAGAACCGGCGCCTCTTATGGGGAATTCGGCTCTTGTGAACCGCGCAGGTGCGCAGGTGACGCTTATACAAAACAAGGGTCTTGACAGCCTGAGCCACGCCTCCAGTGTACGAGTACTCGTACACGGCGTCAAATCGGATCTACAACTGATTTATTTTGAATTAGTTGGCTCCCCGACATGGATTCGAACCACGATTAACGGCTCCAAAGGCCGCTGTCCTACCATTAGACGATCGGGGAATGAGGCGATGAAGGCAACTTCGCCGAACTTCAGTTTAGCAAGGAATCGGAACGAACTGGCTCATCACCAGTCCGCATAGGCGGTACCGTCCAGCGAGGTTTTGTCCGATCCGCTGTGTACGTCGAAAATTCCCGGCGTACTATTGGCCCCGCCGATCGGCGTGTCCTCCATTGTAGTTTTCCAGGTCTGATTCGAATTTGTCATCGGGTCTTGAGGGACCTGCCGGAGATAGCCCTCTGAGACAAGATCGTCCAGCGATTCGGGCGCCTTCTGCTTGTCGATGGTGTACTCATCGATCATGTCGCGTAAGGTAAACAGATTGTTGCGAAGCACGCTCTCCTTAGCGCGCGTGATCGATTTTTGATAAATGGGAAGAGCAATAGACAACAGAATCGAAATGATCGCCATCACGACCATCAATTCGATCAACGTGAAGCCGCGCTGAGCGCGCCGAAGCAGAGTGGAAGGCGTCATTCGGCGACGATGCGCAACCCCTCGCTCACGCTCAGGGCTCAGATTCGCTAAATTCATCATCATCACCACTCCGAATAAGGCGTCCCGTCTCCCGCCTTGTCCATGGTTTTCGAATACACGTCAAAAACATTTTGGCCGCCCCACGAATCCGAAGTAGGCTCATCCTGCATGCTGCGTTTTCCCCAATCCGTATCGCCGGTCATCGGATCTTTGGGAATACGGCGTAGGAAGCGCATCTTTCCGCTTTGCCCGTTGCCGCTAATCGTATTTGTTAGCTTCACGCCATCCACCAAGACCTCTAGTGTCGGCGGATAACAATAGGTGTCAGGATCGCCGGCCGGAACCTTGCCCTGGTCGCAAAGATCCTTGTAACGATCAATTGCTCTACGCATGTCTTCCAGATCTCTGGTAAGTTCTTTCTCCCGCTCTCTCCGAACCTGATAGCGAGCCGCCGGAACCGCCATCGTCGTCAGAATGAGAAGAATACTGAAGGCTACGATCAGTTCCACCAATGTGAGCCCAGCCTGCCTTTTGCGCCGCCTCTTAATGGCTGCCGATTCAGTACCGCGTAACATCTGAAACCTCCATTTTAAGGAGGAGGTCCGGCCGGCTGGTTGTTAGGCTGCCGCGGTGGATTCTGCGGGTTTTGCGGAGCCAGCAGCGGCGGGCGGTTTGGTGCATTCTGGCTCGGTGCATTCTGCGGACCGGCCGGGGCCGGATTTTGAGGCGCTTGGCCGGGCTGCGGCTGAATCGCGGGATAACGCGCCGGTGGTGGCGTGGCAGGCGCTGCAGGCGCCGTTTGCGGCGCGACTGCTCCCGGCGTAAGCGGTTGATTATTCACAGGCAAAGGCAGCGGCTGTGAAACCTGCGTGCCATCCTGCCGCCGTTCCACTTTCACAACACGGTCCGTCCCTACGTAAACTCCCTGATCGGCGATATCGCCAAGATCGGGCGCGCGTACGATGTGCGGAATCAAAGCGATCACGATGTCGTCTTTTTCCCGGTCCCGCGTTCTCGTTCCAAACAGGTATCCCAGAACGGGCATATTGGCGACCCCCGGAATGCCGGCAATGCTCCGGCTATCGCTGTCTGACGTCAATCCACCCAGCAGACTGACTTCTCCGTCCTTCATACGAATGAATGTGTCGTCCACTTTCTGCCCGATAATCGGTTGCTGCACACCCGCAATGTTTTCCGTTTGGGTGACGTTCGAAATCTCCACTTTGATGTGCATGCTCACGTCATCCGGTCCGTTCACGTGCGGCTCCAGATCGATCTGCACGCCGACGTCGACTTGCTGGAACTGCGTCGTGGCATACGGGATTGCACCGGGAGTCGCTACCGCTGAGTTCAACGAGCCCGAGACATAGGGAATCTTGCTCCCAATCTTCAGCGAAGCCTTCCCGCCATCGGTGACGCGCACCTCCGGCCGCTGCAGTAGTCGCGTTGAGGCGTCCGAAAGAAGGGCTTGAATCAGAGCCCCAGGCAGGCTGATGGAGTAGTCGTTCGTCGAGATGTGGCCAACTTGTGAAAGCGAGATGTATGACTGCGGTGTAGCGGTAGTGCCGGTGGTGCTTGTTGTGCCGGTCGTGCCCGTCGTGCTGGTCGTGGTTCCGGTGGTGGTATCGGTGGTGCCGGTCGTCGTCGTACTGGTGCCGGTGGTGAGACCCGTTGTGCCTGTGGTGCTGGTGGTGGTTCCGGTGGTCGAAGTAGTGCCGAAAAGGACAGGATTACGAGGCGTGAATTGAATTGGAACGTTCAAACCGCCGGTTTGACCGGCAATCGCCGCGCCCAAGGTAGTCATCTTCGATTTCGAAACTTCCATGACCATGACATCCACAACGACTTCCGGCTTCGGCCGGTCGAGATCGTGTACCAGCTTCTCCACTAGAGCGATCGTGTCTGGAGTGCCGCGCGCGATGATCGCGTTCTGGCTGGCGACCTGAAAAATGCCCGTTGTAAGCTTTGCGCCAGTCCGCACCCCGTTGTATATCTCGTTGAATTCATTAGTGGTACTGGCGTTCTGAATATAGAAGACCTTAACCACTTCGTCCTGGTATTCCTGCCGTTTGGGCTCGCTCTCCTGCGTGACAAAGATCGCGTTGTGGCTTATTGGCTTCCAGAACGTGTGAGTAACAAGCGCCACATAATTTAGAGCCTCTTCCAGCGTTACGTTGTTGAGGTCGAGATTGACATTTTTCCCGCCTCCGCCGCCCATGCCGCCAAAAGTTGAATCGATCCCCGAAGGATCGAACAGGACGTTGATACCAGCCAACTTGCAGACGCTTTCATAGAGCACGCGCGCAGGCTGGTTGTTCATTTTCAGGCTGGTGATTTCGTTATTAATAGGCCGCAGCGTTGGCGGACCTTCCAAGGAATTGATCCTGTCTTCGACTTCTTTGCGGGCACGCTCGGCCGGCGTCAGAATTACCGTGCCGGGAGGGGCTTTTTGCTGCTCCTTGACCATTTGCGTCGTCTGACGAATTTCCTGGAGCGCAATCTGGGAGGAAGGATCCGCCAATAACGCCTTTTGAAACTCCACCAGCGCCTGATTTAGCTTCTGATCGTGCTGTAAAGTTCGACCCCTTTGCACATGCAGGTCTGCGGCTTTCCCGCGGACACGGTGCATGGCTATCAGGTAGGCCGGTTCGGTAGGGTCTTCGTCCAGAGCCCTGTTGTAATCGGCGAGCGCAACATCATAATCCTTCTGTGCTTCCGCCTTTTCGCCGTCCTTCAGGAGTTTGTCGCCCTTTTTGGTGTGGGCACCCAAAGGAAGAATGCCAGCCGCGAGCACGGCGACCAAAGCGATTCGCAATCGCAACTTCTTAGAAACGTTCAATTTAGCTATCCCAACTCATATTCTTACGGTGTCAAGCCATGCGGCCCATGCGAAGCTTTAACAACATAGAAAGGTCCCCTGCCAGCGGCGAACACAGTGCTTCACAGAAACTGTCGCGTAGTTGATATATTCCTCTCCTGGTCCTATGGAAGACGTTCCAGAATAGCTCGCCGTGCAGGGTCCGACAACCGCTTAAGCGAAACTAGTGATGAGCCCGCGGTTTTGAGCGAGGCGAAGATTCAATTTTAGATAAATGCGCTTCTCACCGCGGCGAGATTCGATATTCGAAGCAGACGGCTACCAATTTGGCTCAACCAAGCGAAATCAAGATATTGAGCGATAACCGGTCGGCTGGCCACAATTATCTCCTATTGGACCGCTACGAGGCCGGCCTCGTTTTGACCGGGACCGAAGTGAAGGCCGCTAAAACCGGGAAAATACAGCTTAAAGAGAGCTACGCCGAAATCAGCGAAGACGAGGCTTGGCTCATGAATGCTCACATCAGCGAGTACTCGCACGGCAACCTGATGAACCACGTTCCGGTGCGGAAGCGAAAGCTGCTGCTACACCGCTCGGAGATTGAAAAATTGCGGGAGGAAACAAGGGAAAAGGGCCTTACCGTCGTTCCGACCCGGCTCTATCTCAAGAACGGTCGCATCAAAGTGGAGATCGCGGTCGCCAAAGGTAAGAAGTTCCACGATAAGCGCGAAGCCATCAAAGCCAAGGAAATGCAGGCGGAGGCCCGAGCAGCGATGGCACGCCGTCGACGAGAATAGATTCTGACATCACATGCAACTCCAGATTGAAACTGAACAAATCGAAAAAGTAGCCACGGACGCGCTGGCCGTCATTTGCTTTGAAGCGGAAGAAAAGAGCGCGACATCAGACCCTGCCATCGCAGCTCAGTCAGGATGGCTGGTGGATTTGCGTTCCACGGGCGAATTCACCGGAAAGCTCTACGAGACTGCGATTCTTTATCGTCCGGACGGAATTGCGGCCAGACGGTTGGTTGTGGTCGGCGGCGGCAAACGAGACAAATTTTCCTCGGTCGAGGTGCGCAGGTTGGCCGGGGTGCTGGTCCGCTCGTTAAAACCGAAAGGAATCCGCAGTGTTGCGCTGCTGCTCGATACCCCAAATGGCGACGAGTATGTGACACCAGCTATAGAAGGCGCCGTCCTTGGGGCTTGGGAAGCGGACAAATATAAATCAGATCCCAAAAAGAACGAGAAGAAGATCGAACGCTTTTCGCTGATCGTGCCAGGTGTTGAGCAGCGGGCGCTAAAGTCCGCGCTCGAACGTGGACGGATTATGGCCGAGGCGCAGAACCTGACGCGAGACCTGGTGAACGAGCCGGCAAATAAACTGGTCCCCGGCGATCTGGCGAAAGCGGCGCAACAAATGTCAGGGGAGTTTGGACTCGAATGCGAGGTTCTGGATCAGGAGAACATGACGAAACTCGGCATGGGCGCATTACTCGGCGTGGCCCAGGGCAGCACGAATCCGCCATTCCTGATCGTCATGAAATACCGTCCTCCTTCCCCGGGCAATGTTCATTTAGCGCTGGTCGGAAAAGGCGTCACATTCGATACCGGCGGCATTTCCATCAAGCCTTCCGATGGAATGGAGAAGATGAAATATGACATGGCAGGTGCAGCGGCGGTAATCGGGGCCATGCGCGCGATTGCACAACTTAAGCCGCAGATTACCGTAACCGGCTATGTCCCGACGGTCGAGAATATGGTAAACGGCAACGCACAACGGCCGGGTGATATCGTCACTTCACTCTCCGGCAAAACTATCGAAGTACTGAACACCGATGCCGAGGGCCGGCTGATTTTATCCGACGCCATCACTTACGCCAACAGGAACGGTGCAACTCACATAGTCGACGCCGCAACACTCACCGGCGCGATCGGAATCGCACTCGGGCACCACAACATGGGGGCATTCACGAATAATGAAGAGTTTCTGCAGCGATTTCTGAAAGCGGCGCGCGCCGCCGGCGAGAAGACCTGGCAGTTGCCGATGGATGAAGAGTACAAGGATTATCTGAAATCCGCCTTTGCGGATCTGCCCAATATCGGAGGCCGGTATGGCGGTTCTATTACCGCAGCCTGGTTCCTGCGCGAGTTCGCCGACCCAACTCCATGGGTTCACCTGGATATTGCATCAACCGCCTGGCTTGACGATGGCAAAGCATGGCTATCAAAAGGTCCCACCGGTGTGGCTGTCCGTTCGTTTGTGGATCTTGCGTTGGAGTGGAACTCTATAAATTGACCCGAACTATACTCGGAAGGCAAACAATTTATCGATTTCGGAGGTAGCTCACGATGCAGCTTCGTGTCCTTGCGTTCGTACTGGCCGGTGGAAAGGGAACCCGTCTGTTTCCCCTTACAAAAGAACGAGCAAAACCCGC
>DAISJE010000154.1:0-8890 GCA_036821665.1 Bryobacteraceae bacterium
GCATTCCGTCGAAACGCTTCCCCTGAACGGAAGAAATTTTGCGCAGCTTGTGTATTTGGTTCCGGGCGTAACGCAAGGGCAGGCGGGCGAAAATCTGTCGGGCGCTAGTACGTTCAATCCGCGCGCAGCATCGGATTTTAATTCACTCGGAAGTCAGGCGAATGCGAACGCATGGCTGGTAGACGGCATCATGGACAACGAATACACATTCAACACGGTTATGGTGCAGCCGTCGGTGGAATCTGTGCAGGAGTTCAAAGTGCTGACCGGGACGTATTCCGCGGAATTTGGACGGGGCGCGGGCGTTGTGACTACGCAAACCCGGTCGGGGTCGAATACTTTTCACGGCAGCGCGTTCGAGTTTCTGCGTAACAGTTATCTCGATGCGCGTAATTACTTCAACGCAGTGGGACAAAAGCAGCCTCCGTACCGGCGCAATCAGTTCGGCGCTTCGCTGGGAGGTCCCATCTGGAAGAACAAAACGTTCTTCTTCACCGATTACTATGGCTGGCGCGAAGTAAAGGGGCAGACGTTTATCAATACCGTTCCTACGGCACAGGACCGCACCGGAAACTTCAGCGACCTGCCGGAGACGATTTACGACCCGTATACGACGACCGCTTTACCAAACGGGAAAAGAGTGCGCACTCCCTATCCGAACAACACCCTTCCCGTGGCTGAGCTGAATTCAGTGGGTCTAAACGTGGCGAGCATCTATCCACTGCCGAACCTGCCCGGCTTTCAGAACAATCGTGTCGATACGCTGAGCCGGAACCTGGACGACAACGGCGGGAATCTGCGAATCGACCATAAGTTCAGCGAAAAGGATTCCCTATTCGGGCGCTATAGTTTCGAGCAGTTCAATCTGTTCGATACGAAGGGTCAAGGCGGGTGCTGCATTCCGACGCCGGCCAGCGCAGCCTCTCGGTTCGACCTTGGTCCGTTTATCGCGGGCGGTCAAAATACGGTTCTGGCGGCTTCGGGGTTCGCGTTTAATGAGACTCACATTTTTTCGCCAACAGTCGTGAACGAATTTATCGCCGGTTATGCACGGACGAACCCGCTGACCAGGCAATCCGATTATGGACATGACGCGGCGACTTCCTTGGGAATCCAAGGCATCAATATCAGCACCTTCACGACCGGCATTCCGACGATAAATATCAGCGGTGTCCCGGGATTTTCGAGCTACACGTCTTTAAACGGCGGCCCTTCTTTTCTACCGGCGAATCCACGGCAGACCTCGTATCAATTGCAGGACGATATTTCCTTTATAAAAGGCAACCACAATTTAAAGGCTGGATACCGCATTATTAAGGACCTCGTATCGCCGTTTACGAATACGAATACACGCGGCGCCCTTACGTTTGGGTTGAATTTCACGGACAATCCGCTGAACGCAAGCGGCGGGAATGGCTTGGCGAGTCTGCTACTCGGACTGATGGCCAACGGCACCAGCGCAGGCGCGTCGCGGGGCTTTCTGGAGACGCCGTATTATCTGACTGTTTGGGAGCATGCCGCATTTTTCCAGGACGACTGGAAAGTGAACCGCAGGCTGACGCTCAATCTTGGCGTCCGCTGGGACCTATTCACGCCCTATACGGAGCAGCGAAACCGGCTGACAAACTTCGATCTGTCGAATCTGACTCTGGTGTATGCGGGAGTGGGCGGCACATCGCGCACCGTAGGTGTCCAGACACGCTGGAACAATTTCAGCCCGCACTTCGGATTCGCGTGGGATGTATCGGGAGACGGTAAAACCGTGCTACGTGGCGGATTCTCGTCTTCTTATTTTCCGGAGCAGCCATCAGGATCGAACTTTTTAGGGCAGGCGGTTCCATGGACGGTTTCGCAAAACACGCCCACCACCGAACTGTATCCACTCGGACCGGCGATGTCGAGCGTGCCAAAGATCAACAACCCGTTCGGCCCTCCCGTACCGGTTCAGCCGATGAATACCGCGCAACTCATCGCGGCGAATCCGAGTATCTTAGGTGGGTCCTTCACAAACCAGACTCCTTATTACGAGAGCTGGAGCTTTAATATCGAGCGGCAATTAGGTAGCAGCATGCTGGCTGAGATTGCATATGCGGGCAGCCATGGAGTTCACCTCCTTTATTGCTACAACCCGCAGGAAGTCGAGCCAGGGCCTTCCAGCATCCCCTCGAGCTTGCGCGTGACCATTCCTGCGATTGCATCTCTGCGCTCAATCACTCAGTGCGACCCGCGGAACATGTCGAATTATCACGGAATGCAAGCGAAGCTGGTGAAGCGATTGTCCTACGGTCTGTCGTTCCTGGCGAGTTACACATGGTCGAAGTCGCTTGATTACGGCGGTTCGGCGGCTAGCGGCGGCGGCGCGGTCGGAAATCCGCAAACGATCACAAATTTGCGGGCCGGATACGGCGTGTCCGGCTTCGATATCCCGCAGCGATTTGTCGGCAGTTGGACCTATGAGCTGCCGTTTGGTCCGGGGCGGCACTTCCTCACGCACGGACTGCTCGGAAATCTGATAGGCGGTTGGGAAGTGGATGGTATTTCCACTCTCCAGAGCGGGCTTCCGTTCACGGTTTACCTGGCGAATTGTACTAATAACGCTGGTAGTTGCTGGCCGGACCGAATCGGGTCCGGCACGCTATCGAATCCGATTTATTCACGGTGGTACGATCCGACGGCGTTTGAAGCGCCATGCGCGGTGCCTGCGGTAAACGGAGTTTGTTCGCAGTACGCTTACCGGTTCGGCGATTCCGGTCGAGGGATTCTACGCGCCCCGGGCACGTTCAACTTCGACCTGGCTGCGGCAAAGAATTTCGCGATAAAGGAACGCTTTCGCGTGCAGTTTCGCCTCGACGCGTTCAACGCGTTAAATCATCCACAACTGGGATTCCCGAATCAGAACGTCAATCCGACGAATCCGGCGAAGACGTCGACGGCGATCACAAGCACCATTGGCGACAATCGCGATCTACAGGCGGCGATTAAAGTGTTGTTTTGAGCGAGAAGGAAAACATTTAGAGGATTTGGACGTACTCCCCTCGCTGGTACGGGCTATTTCCGCTGAAGCCATTTCGTCGGTATACTCGCAGACACACCGAGTATGGCGTCGCTTATCGCGTCTTGCAGAAGCTGGATTTGTCTGCCGCTTTTATGGGTATTACTATGCCCGCTTCTGGGCGCGGCTACCATTTCCGGGACAGTAACAGACCCGTCCGGCGCACTCGTGGCGGGCGCAACAATCGAAATTTCCCAGACTGGTCAAAGCGCGCTTGTGCTCACATCGGACGCCCACGGCAGCTTCGTGTCGGCAGATCTTCCGCCCGGCACCTATCAAATCAAGGCTCGGCATGAGGGCTTCGAAGAAGCTACCAAATCAATCGATTTCGGGACAACGCCTGTTGCCGTTGAACTGAAGCTCACCGTATTGACGCGCCGCCAGGAAGTTACCGTCACCGGCAAACCCGGAGCGTATCTGAATTCCGATCCGGTGTACCGGTCTTTGCGAGCCGACGTGCTGGGCCACTCATTTGCGCTGAAAGAGAATGCCAAGCTGTCCTACGATGCGGGTACTTTCACGTTCCACCACGGCGTGATCACGTTTCTCGAACCCGTTCAGGGGCAGGTTACCGGCGCGGTGTTCGTAGGAGACGCTGAATTCACCCTCACGCCGCTGATGCCCATCGATAAAGCTGAATTGCGGCGCAGAACGAATAGCGAAGTATTTCAGGAGGAGTTCTCGCGCGCCGTGTTTCGATTCACAAACGGCGCGAATCACGCATTTTTGCAATTAACTACAGGCCCGGCAGAAGGAATACCGGAGGCGCAGTCCGCGCTCTCGCAATGGGAGGACGTTGTGCGCCACCGCTGGGAGCAGCCGCGAAGCATGCTCGAGAGCTTACTGACGAGCGATGCCATTGATAACGTGGACGCCGACGTTCTGGCGAACCTATATAATGCCAAGCACCCCGGTTTCTTCAGCGCTTACATACGGGGCAACAAACACAAGGACCTTCGCTTTCTGGTGCGATCGCGTGGTGGAGCGATACCGCAACTGGATTCCCCGGAAGAGGTCGCGCTCCTGAATTTTGCACCTGAAAGTCTGGATGATGGCATTTGGTACCTGGCGCATTGGAAGGACGAGTATCAGCGCGGCGTAGCAGATTCTCTTGAAGAGCGCCGGGTTTTTGCAGCGAAGCGCTTCAAAATCGAAACTGTGATCGGGAGCAACGATCACCTAACGAGCGTGGCGACCATCGATTTGGAGCCGCTGGTGCCGGGCGAGCGCGTGCTCAAGTTTCACCTGTTGCCAAACCTGCGCGTTTCCCGCGTAACCGACCGCTCGGGCAAAGAGCTGTTCTATATTCAAGAACCGCGAAAGGCAGACGGCTCTTTTTATGTCATTTTTCCTGAGTCGTGCGCGTTGGGCACAACATACCAGGTCACGATTGAGTACGCAGGAGATAAGGTAATCCAGAATGCAGGCGATGGCAGCTTCTATATTGGAGCACGCGAATCGTGGTATCCGACGCCGAACAGTTTCGGCGAACACTCACTCTACGATTTGACATTTCGCGTGCCCAAGCGGTACACGCTGATCAGCGTAGGCGCGCTGAAGAGCGCCTCCGTAGAAGATCAAATGGCTGTCACGCATTGGGTCACTCCGAAGCCGGTGGCGATTGCGGGATTCAACTACGGGGACTACAAGCAGGCAGAACTCCGCGATGATCGGACGAATACAACATTCGACGGTTATTATCTGCCCAAGCTGCCGGATTATCTTCGTGGCGCATCAGCCGCGCAGTCCCTTGCGCCGGGCGCGATGACAAAGTATGCATTGGCCGTGAGCCGCGCCGAAGTACAACTCTGCAACTACTACTTTGGTCCGGACGGTTTCGAGCGGCTTTACATTACAGAACAGCCCAATTTCAATTTCGGACAGTCGTGGCCGAATTTGGTCTATCTGCCGATTTCAGCTTACATGGACTCGACGCAACGTTATCTCCTGTTCGGAGGAATCAACAACAAGTTCACCGCCTTCGTAGATGAAGTGACGCCTCATGAAGTTTCGCATCAGTGGTGGGGGCATGCGGTTAGCTGGGCCTCCTACCATGACCAGTGGCTCTCCGAAGGCTTTGCTGAGTTCTCCGCAAGTCTGTTCGTTAAGCAGGGGCAAGGTCCGAACCATGAAGACGAATACCGGCATTTCTGGGAGCGCCTTCGCAGAGAGATCTTAGAAAAACAGCGATTCGGCTCATCTCCGAATGATGCAGGTCCGCTGTGGCTAGGTATTCGCCTGGAGTCGCCGAAGAACGAATTAGGTTACCGGTACATGGCCTATTCGAAAGGCGCGTACGTGCTTTCGATGCTGCGCTCGTTAATGTGGACGGCTGACGGCGATAAACAGTTTGTCGAAATGATGCATGATTTTGTGGCCAGCTATCGTGACCGCCCTGCTTCTACGGAGTCCTTTAAGGCAATCGCAGAAAAACACATGCTGAAGAGCATGGATTTCAACCACAACGGCCGGCTCGACTGGTTTTTCAATGAATGGGTGTATGGGACGGAAATTCCGAGATACTCGTTCAGCTTCCAGCTCACTCCGCTTGGAAACGGACGTACGAAGGCCAGAATGACACTCAGTCAAAGCGAAGTCAGTCCGGAATTCGCGATGGCGGTTCCGCTTTTTGCCGATTTCGGCAAAGGGCATCTGGTGCGGATTGGGGAGTTTCCTATTGTAGGCAGCACGACGAGGACGGTAGAAATTGAACTACCTCTTGTACCGAAAAGTCTGGACATCAATTCATATCGGGAAATTTTGCAGCGTTGATTGGTTAGCCAAGTAACCCCGGTACTGCCGTACTCAAACTCTAGTTGATACTGAGTTCCGCCACTCGTATACTAACCAGAATCCAGACTTTACAGGACGGCTTACTTTCTTTCCCAGTCGGGCAGAGAGAAAGTTCCATCTCAGTCAACCTAATTGTGATCGGAGAGGTGGAAATAAATATACCGCTGATGTTTTTCGCGTTTGGAGAAGGTCCGTTGGGCTTTCCTCGATCTGCCGAAATCGGGCGCCCCGGACGGGTGGCCTCCCGGAAGCCGGCGCCGAATGTGATTGCACGATAAGGTCTTGGCTGATTTCAGTCGATAGGTATCCCGTGCCCAAGCAGAGTACCTCGAACCAAACGAATCCGCCGCGATTCACCGGCACGAAAACTCGAACCCAAAAGGATCAATATTGGTGCTTGAATTGCTCGTGGGGTGTGTTATGATTCGGAGATCCGAAAAGCGCCGGCTTATCGGAAAGGAAACACCGGGCATCTGGAAATCGCCGCTGAGTTCCAGAGTTTGGAGGTACGGCGTTGAAACCTCTTGTTGCTCGCATCCGTCTCCGAGCGGTACTAGCAAAAAGACCTCTTCCGTAGTCTCTTGCACTGTGTTACCGTTGTTGAACCCTTTTTGTATACGCTGCGTCTTTAAGTGAAGACTTGGCTGCTTCGAATTGTTTTATGAGTAAGCAAAGCTAGTCAAAGAAGGAGAACGAAAATGACAAAAACAGAACTGAATAAGTTCAAGAAGATCCTGGAAACCAAGCAGGACGAGTTGGAGAAGATTGTTCGGAACCGGGACGCGATCACCATCGAAAAGAGCGCGGACGCGCTCGATGAAGTGCAGCACGCCTCGGAGCGCGAGCTGGCCATCCGTAATCTCGATCGTGAATCGAATCTGCTGCGCAACGTACGATCGGCTCTTCGCCGCATTGAAGACGGTTCATTTGGAATCTGTCTGCACTGCGAGGAAGAGATCAGCCCCAAGCGCCTGGCCGCAGTGCCGTGGGCGGCATTCTGCATTCAGTGCCAGGAGCAGGCAGACCGCAATCGCGACGAGGGCAACGAATCGCTCGATGACATGCTCGTCAACGCGGCCTGATTTCAGCTTTGCTTGACTCCCCCGGGCCGGTTCTCCTTCGCTGACCCTGAGACCCGGGGGAGTCCCGAACGTCCCGCCTCCAAAGCCTTCCCTTACAATTTGGATACGATCGAAAGAGCGTCCGCAGGCGCGGTGCGTAACTTATAGGCGGCGATTTTCGCCTGACTAGTAACGTCCCCCCGCAAGCCATGCTTAAACTCGGGAAAACTACTATGCTGAAGTGTCTGGTGGCCTGTTTTGTGGCCATTGTTTCGATTGGGGCGCTCGCCGCGCAGGAGAGTACCAAGCCCACAGAGCATGTGATCGGCACCATTACTACAGTGGATGCCGCGTCGCATGCCATTACGGTTAAAGAGGATAAGACGGGAACGGAACAAAAGATTCTGGTTGGAAACACCAGGACTTTACTTAAGGTTGCGCCCGGCGCGAAGGATTTGAAGAGCGCGACGCGCATAACAGCCGATGATTTGCATGCCGGCGATCGCGTGGATGTCCGCGGCTCAAAGCTGCCGGAAGATCCCAACGCTATCACCGCGCGCAGCGTCGTTTTAATGTCAGGCCGAGATCTTCAACAGGCGCATCAGGCCGAGGCCGAAGCATGGCAGCACAGCACGACGGGTGTTGTGAATTCGGTGGACGCCACGGCAGGCAAATTCAACATCACGGAGAGAACGTCAGCGGGAATAAAGCCCGTTGCGGTGACAACCACGAGCACAACCGAATTCACGCGCTACTCACCCGAAAATCCGAATACGCCAGTCCGATCTGAACTAATGCAGATCCAGCCGGGAGATCGCGTCCGCATCATAGGAACGAAGAATGAGGACGGTTCGGCTCTTGCAGCCGAAAAGGTCTACTCCGGGGCTTTTCGCACAATTAACGGGACGATCAGCTCGATCTCACCGGACGGCAAGTCGATCACGGTCAAAGATCTTGCAACGAAGAAGCCGGTGGAAGTCACTTTGAATGATCAATCGACAATTAAAAAATTGCCCCCGCCCATGGCCATGATGTTGGCTCGCCGCTTCAATCCAAATTTCCATGGCACTCCGGGGAATACGCGTGCGCAGCGAGGAGAACCATCCGAAGGCGCCGGACCAGGCGCTCCGCCTCCCGGCGGGGAACCTGGACCACAGCCTGCAGGGGGTGAACACCGAGGGATGCGTGGCGGAGCCGGTGCAGATGCGGCTCAGATGATTGAACGCCTCCCCGCAATCAGCTCTTCAGATTTGAAACATGGGGACGCTGTGGTGATTTCCGGCGTGGCGGTTGGGGACGATAATTCACATCTGCTTGCGACCAGTGTAATTGCCGGCGTGGAGCCAATCCTACAATCCGCACCCAGCCGCTCCGGTGGCCAGGCCATGGGTGGCGATTGGGGTCTGGGCGAAATGTCCATTCCACAATAGGTCGTGTCTCGCAACGGAGTTGAATGAAATTTGCTTCAGAGGTGAAATGAATCAGAAGACGATATGTGTGGTTCTGCTGGCTTGGGGACTAGCAGCTTCCGCAGCGCTAGGCCAAGTCCCCGCGAGTCAAAACTCCGAGGCCAACCCGGGAACTGGGCGCCATGCTGTTCGCGCGCCCAGCGGAATTGTGGAAGGCACGGTCAAGGACGACACCGGTGGCGTGATTCCCGGAGCAACGGTCACGCTTACAAATGAACAAGGCGTCCCTCAAACCACTAGTTCAGGTGCTTCGGGTAACTACACATTCCGACATGTGGCGCCTGGGACGTACACGCTCTCGGTTTCCTACGCGGGCATGCAGCAGCAGAACGCGACAATTGTCTCGGTGACGGCGGAGAACGGCGCGGCCGCAAACCTCGTGATGGTCGTTCAGGCTCAGAAGCAGGAAGTAACGGTTACGGGAACAACGGATAACACCGTCAGCACGGAAGCCTCGAATAACGCCACGGCATTGGTTCTGAAAAAGGAAGACCTCGACGCGCTGCCGGACGATC
>DAISJE010000155.1:0-8882 GCA_036821665.1 Bryobacteraceae bacterium
CATGGCGTCGACGCTACGAGTAATGCAGCGATGCCACCAGCGAATGTCTAGCATGGCTGACATGCCTGACGCGCATGAGTTGTCCAGCGGTTTGCTGCGGGTCTTCGTCGAGGTCTGGTGCGAGGTGGACCCGACGCTGAACGTGCGCGTGGACCGCCAGACGGCCCGGCCGGTCGTCGAGCCAGAGAGCGTCGAGCTGTTGTGTTCATTCCAGACATTTCTGGCCTGTTGCTCGAAGCCAGTTCGCAGAAGCTCGCCGCCTGCGCTCCCGTCCTCCTCGCCGAGGCTGACCGCATGATCGAGGCGTGCCAGCGCGCCGGCGTCCCGAACTTGCTTTTTCACGACCTTCGGCGTACCGCGGTTCGGAATCTGCGGAGGGCCAAAGTTCCCGAAACCGTGATCATGAAGATCACCGGTCATCTCACGCGGAGCGTGTTCGAGCGCTACAACATCACCGACCATAGCGACACAAAGGAAGCCGGACGAATGGCGGAAGAGTATCTTGCCAGGGAACATCAGGACGTGGCACAAAGCACGTCACACGAAAAGGAGAGGGTGAACTAGGTGAATCGGATAAGTCTTTTGTTTTGTTTGGTGCGGATGAGAGGACTTGAACCTCCACTCAGTTGCCTGAACTAGAACCTGAATCTAGCGCGTCTGCCAATTCCGCCACATCCGCAAGATGGGTGAGATCGTCACCATTGTAATCCAGGCGTGCTACGATCACGCCGAGATTATGATTCGAAAGCTTTTCGTTCCGTTATTGTTCCTTTCTCTCTGTCTTGGAGCGCTGCGTGCGGGCGCCGAACCGGTCCGTCTGATCCTCGATACAGATATCGGGAATGATGTCGACGATGCGCTCGCGCTGGCAATGATCCATGCTTTCGAGAGTCGCAACGACGTCCGGCTGCTTGCGGTCACGATTACGAAGGACAACCGCTACGCCGCACCGTTTGTGGATTTGGTGAATACGTTTTATGGCCGCCCCGACATTCCGATCGGCGTCGTCCACAACGGTAAAACAAAAGACGATTCGGCGATGCTGACGGCTCCGGTCGAGGAGCGAGGTGCGAATGGCCAGCCGATGTACCCGCATCGCCTGAAAGATGGAACGCAAGCCGAAGATGCAGTTGCGCTGCTGACCCGCGTGCTCTCGAACCAGCCGGATGGGTCTGTGGCTATCGCTCAGATCGGGTTCAGCACGAATCTTATACGTTTGCTGGATTCGCAGGGCGGCCGCGAGTTGGTGAAGAAAAAGGTGAAAGTTCTTTGTCTGATGGCAGGCAATTTTATGAAGCCTGAGCCGGAATATAACGTCTACACCGACCCGCAATCGGCTAAAGCGCTTTTTGAGAACTGGCCGACTCCGATGATTTTCAGCGGGTTTGAGATTGGTCTTAAAATTACGTTTCCGTTCGAGGCTGTCCAAAAAGATTTCGCGTATGTGCCCCATCACCCCATCGCGGAAGCCTACCGGCTCTACGTCAAGAAGCCCGAAGATCACCCCAACTGGGACTCCACCGCAGTACTCGAAGCGATTCAGCCGGATCGCGGTTATTTCGACTTGTCCGCGCCTGGGCGAGTGACGTTAGGCCCGAATAATACGACCACCTTCACGCCGGATCCGAAGGGAAACGCGCGCTATCTGGTCATTAAACCGGATCAGGTGAGCCGAGTGCGTCAATTGATTGCCGATCTGGTTACCGAGCCTCCTCAGACGATGCCGCCGGTGAGCCATGCACGACGGGTGGATTTTTAGCGGGCGAGTCGAATACGCGGTCCGGCTAAAATTAAATAATGCCGGCAACATCCGCTAATGCGAGCACTACTGTGCCCGCCCGTTCACCCTGGCTGACGGTCGCTCTTGCGTGGTTCGTGCCCGGGTCGGGGCATTTCCTTCTGGGACGCAAAGGCCGGGCTGCGATTGTCTTTTTCACGGTTCTGACGCCGTTTATTTTGGGCCTGCTGATGCGAGGTCCGATGTTTCAACCGACCAGCACGGGCGATGTGCTTTCCAGGGCCATTCAATGGGGCGGACTGATTGCCGATCTCGCCAACGGCCTGCCATATTTTCTCGCTGTCTGGTTCGGGTACGGGCCGCCCGATGTGCCCACCCATACGTGCGATTACGGTTCCAAACTGCTGGTGGCGGCTGGGCTACTGAATATATTGGCAGCCGTGGATGCTTATGAAATCGCCACCGGGCAAAAGGATTAGCCATGCATATCAGCCTCAATCACTTTCAGCTTTCTCTCTTGTTTGCGCTCTTCGCGAGCGTCATGCTTGGTCTGGTCACAAAACGGACCGATCGTGCCCGGCTACATTACGGACTCTATTGTTTCGGTTGCTTCCTGCTGGCTTTGTTCGGTATCGGCTGGTTCATGCGGCTGTTGCACGGCTGAGAGCCGGCGCACAAATGGTTGTGGGATGAAGACGTTTTACATCGAAACCTTCGGCTGTCAGATGAATGCGCACGATTCGGAAAAGGTCGTGGGCACGCTCTTACAGAAGGGCTATACACAAGTCGATCAGCCCGAACAGGCCGAGCTAGTTTTGTATAACACTTGTAGTATTCGCGACAAGGCGGAGCAAAAAGTTTTTAATAGGCTTCAACAGTTCAAGCGAGAAGCCGGCAAAGGCAAAGTTTTTGGCGTGCTGGGGTGCGTAGCGCAGCAGGAAGGAGAGCGCATTTTCGAGCGCGCTCCGCATGTCAGTCTCGTTGCCGGCTCCGCAAGCTACACGAAGCTGCCGGAGTTGCTGGTGCAATTAGAAGCGGGCAACCGCCGAGTTACCGGATTGAGTCTGGATACGACCGAAGCTTTCGATACGCCGTTCACGCGCCGCGATAACCCGCATCGCGCATATATCACGATCATTGAAGGATGCGACAAGGCTTGCGCCTACTGTGTTGTGCCTTTTACGCGCGGGCCGGAGCGCAGCCGAACGAGCGAAAGTATCATGCGGGAGGCTCAATCGCTTACCGATTTAGGCTATACCGAAATCCAGCTTCTTGGACAAAACGTGAACAGCTATCGCGATCCATCTCCGGCGGGGTGGGACTTCGCCAGGCTGATGGCAATGACCGGCCGGATTCCCGGAATGCGCCGTGTGCGGTTCACAACCTCTCATCCGCGCGACTTCGTGAAGAGCATCATCGATGCAATCGATGAGAACCCCGTATTGTGCGACCACGTGCACTTACCCGTACAATCCGGGTCTTCTGCCGTGCTGTCGCGCATGCAGCGCCTCTATTCAAAAGACGAGTACATGCGCCGCATTGAATGGATGAAGAATGCGAAGCGCGATATCGCGATCACAACCGACATCATCGTCGGTTTCCCGGGCGAGACGGATGCGGACTTCAACGAGACGCTTCGCCTGGCCGAGGAAATCGAATACGATTCGATGTTCATCTTTAAGTACTCCAAGCGCCCGAACACGCCCGCGCTGAAGTATGAGGATCATATTCCGGAAGAAGAGAAGACACAGCGGTTGATGATTTTGCAGGAACGGCAGCGAGCCATTCAGCTTCGGCGGAACGCCCGCTATGTAGGTAAGGCGCAGCAAGTGCACGTGGAGGGTTTCAACAAAGCGACGGGCCAATGGATCGGGCGCACATCGCAGAACAAGACCTTGAATTTTCAAGATGCGGAACTGCCCGCTCCGCAAGAGGGCCAAACCCTGGTTGGTCAATATATGGACGTTTTGGTGACTCGCGCCGGTCCAAACAGCCTGGCAGGAGAGCGCCAGATGCCGCTCTACGCTGCAGTGCAGTAGCGTGGTAGTAGGGGAGCACAAGCCCCAATATGGACGTTTCGGGATGGAGGTAAACGTGGAAGTAGAAATGAAAATTCGCGGTCTCATGATGGACCCGATGACCAACATGCCCATTGTTGTGCTAAAGGATTTGGGCGGCGATGCCGTGCTGCCGATCTGGGTAGGAATTTACGAAGCGAACGCGATCGCGCTCGAAATCGAAAAAGTGACCACGCCGCGGCCCATGACACACGACTTAATCAAAGTTCTTTTGATGGGTCTGGATACTTCGATCAAGAAGGTAGTCGTAAGCGAGCTAAAAGACGACACGTTCTATGCTCTTATCTGGCTTGAGCGTGATGGGCGGCTTATAAGCGTCGATTCCCGTCCAAGCGATGCGCTGGCTTTAGCGCTGCGTCATGACTGTCCGATCTATGTAGACGAACGTGTTCTGCAGTCGTCGAAAAATTCAAACGCGGTTTCTGAAAAGGTCAACAACGAAGAGCTGCGCAAGTGGCTGGAGAACCTGAACGACGAGGATCTTGGCCGCTACAAGATGTGAGTTAAGGATTAGTGCGTGCCTCACGCGACACGCACTCTCCGCGTAAACGGCTAATCCGAACCGCAAAGAACGTAACCGCGTCAGCCGCCGCAAACTCAAAGCAAATCAGAAACGGTCGTGTCCACGGTAATGCGCGTGGCAGTGATCGAACCGGTAAAGGATGCGCTTACGTGTCCGGAAGAATCGTACTGATCAAGGGCGAATGTTCCCGAGTAGTGCTTCGCGTGAGGGCCTACGATTACTGATTCCACATAATGGACCGGACCACCAATAGGATCACCGACAATGCTGTTGGGCGTTCCAGGGGCGTACTGGTTGCCTCCCCAGGCAAAGTGATTGAGCCGATAGCTGAATTTCCCTGTCTGTTTCCAGACACCCAGGCAAAAATCTCCGTCCTGCGGAGGCCGTCCGGAATTCATGATTTCTGTCCCGTCGTCGTGCCAAACAACCAGCGCGTTATCGATGACCATGTCGTTAATCGGATCGCCGTTCATGGTTTTAGCGGTGAATGTCACACGCCAAAAGCCCACAATCGTGGGTTCCCACCTGGAGTGCCCATCCTGTTCGTTTGCTTCCTGGAACGCGACTGGCAGTAGGCGAACAGAGCCGGGATCTACCAGGAAATTTTGCTCCAGCTTCTTCGGAAAGGTAGCCCGACATTGTGCCCTGGCGTTCGGCGTTATCAAGAGCGCCGATCCGAGAACTCCGAATGTGATTGCCCAAGTCCTCAAATTTGATCTCATGTTTTCTCCTTGTGAGCTGGCTCAGCCAGACACCATGAATTAAACTCTGCTCTTCCAACTCGAACAAGGGACCCATGGTGAACCCTGGGTGAACATTCGATGAACCGGTAACTGCTTAAGAAGAGAAGCAGATCGCTGCTATACTGCATGACGAGAAATTTTCGGTGAGCGTGTCGGTTTTAGAGTTCGGCGATTTCAGGCTGGACTTTCAGCGCTACGCTTTGTCTCGTGCGGGACGAAGCGTGAGGTTGCAAGGCAAGCCGCTGGAGTTACTCATTCTCCTGACAAACGGCCGCGGGCGTCTCGTCACCAGGAAGGAAATCGCGGACCGGCTTTGGGGGTGCGACGTGTTTATTGATGCTGAACACGGGATCAACACCGCGGTGCGCAAGCTACGCCGAGCCCTCCGGGACGATCCGGAGAAGCCGCGGTTTCTGGAAACCATTAGCGGTAAGGGCTACCGGTTTATTGCGCCGGTTGTGGAAATCGAACCCGAGGCGGCTGGGCATGCGGCTAGAAGGCAGGTCTCAATCGCCGTATTGCCGTTCGTTAACCTGAGCCCCGAAAAAGAGAATGAGTATTTCGGCGACGGCCTGGCCGAGGAGATTATTAATCAGCTCGCTAAGGTGCCCGGAATGAAAGTCGCCTCTCGCACTTCCTCTTTTTTCTTCCGGGAGAGCAGCATCGAACGATGCGAAATTAGCAAGCGGCTTAATGTCGAACACATTTTGGAAGGAAGCGTTCGGAAATCGGGCAATCGCTTCCGCATCACGGTGCAACTCATTAAATTGAGCGATGGTTTCCATCTTTGGTCCGAGCGCTACGACCGTGAAATGGCCGATATCTTCGCGATACAGGATGAAATTACCGCCTCCATCATTAACGCGCTTCGTATCACACTAACGCCGCAAAACGCTACGTCGCGGCGCTATATACCTAATTTCCGCGCATACGAGGCTTATCTTAAGGCTCGAAGTATCTGGTTCAGCAAAAACGGATATGAATTGCTGGCAGATTTCAGAAGACTACTCGAACTCGCTATCGAACTTGATCCAAACTTCGCGCTTGCGCGTAGCTTCCTCGGCATGTATTACACCATGCAAGCCAGCTTGGGTCTGCAGCCGGCGCGAGTGATGATCCCGGTTGCCATGGCAGTGGAGCAAGAAGCATTGCGAGTCGATCGTTTCTTGCCCGAAGCCCATGCTCTATTAGGAGTCTGCATTGGCGAGTATGGCTACGACTGGGATAACGCTGAGCGTCATTGGCGTCTCGCAATGGATCACCAGCCCATTTCGCGTGATGTTGTTTTCTGGTATGGAAATCACTTTCTGTTACCTCTAGGCCGGACTCACGAGGCCATCGACGCAATGGAGCGCGGTCTTCAAGGGGATCCGCTCAATCTCCTATACCGCCACCATTATGCCCGCGGCCTTCGCTTAGCCGACAAGTTGGGTGAGGCAGAAGCCGAATTGCGAGCGATTTTAGAAATTGACTCAGAATTCCCGGCTGCGCTTGGCACGCTCGCCTCCTTGTGCGCACAGCAAGAAAGATACGAGGAAGCTCTTGCACTAGCCGAGCGAGCCTACAACTTGCTTCCGTGGTCAGCAGTACTGCAGGCACAACTCGCCGCAATACTGGTTCGTACGGGCGCTTATGCCTCTGCGGAACCTTTGATCCAAACATTGAAATCGAGCTCGGCATGCGGGAAATCGAGTGGGCTCCTGGTCCTTTATCTGTTGTGCGGCAAGTTCGACGAGGCAGAGACACATGCCGGGCATGCGATTGAAAACCACGACATGCAGCTCATTCAGACCGTGGGCGTATTCCTTCGACCGCAGCCCTGGTGGCCGAAACTCGCAAAACGAATGAATGTCCCAACGTGAGCGCGAGATATCAAAAAAACGTCGGAAACAGAAGACTAACTCACGTCCGTCACAACCACTCCCTTCGGTCATGGCTCAGAAAGCGTTCCCAGCGTTTTCAACCGCATACCGAGCCGCGCGCGCGAGCAAGCGATCAGCATTCAGTGTGACGAACTTGGCCTAATCGCCATTTAATTCGCGCCAGCGCTGAACAAGGTCCTGGCAGGCGCCGCGCCAATTCGGGAAATGAAATTCGAAGCCGGCATCAAGCAGCAAACGAGGAATCACACGGCGGCTTTTGAGTACAAGCTCGGTTTCTGTGCGAAGGAGAACCGCGCCAATCTCGAGCGCCCATTTTGGCGCGGGCAGCCCGACGTAACTGGTGCACCAGGCCCGGCGCAGACAGAACATAAGTTTACGATTCTGGATGGGGCATGGGGATGCGATGTTAATAGGCCCGCTGAGTTCTTCGTGTGCAATCAAGAATTCAATGGCGCGGATAAAATCCACGTCATGAATCCATGAGACATATTGACGGCCGGAGCCGGCCGGCCCACCGAGTCCCCACCGTACCAAGCCGAGCAGAGCGTCAAAAACGCCTCCCCGGTCGGGGCTCATAGTCATGGCACTGCGAAGCGCAATTCTGCGCGTTTTCGGGGTATCGGCGGCGAATAACGTGCGTTCCCAGCCGGTCGCAACGTCGATACTGAATTGCCATTTATGTGGAATATTCAGCTCATTGCCGCCCAGTTCGCCGGTCAGTTCGTCCATGGACCGATCAAGGGCATGGCGATAAATAGTAGCAGTGCTCGCGTTCATCCATAGACGCGGAGGCCGCGTACTGCGTGTGATAGCTTGGCCAACCAGATTTGTCGAGAAAACGCGCGAGTTTTTGATCTCGCGCCGATTCGCATCGTTGTAGCGGCAATTTACCGTATGGCCGGCAAGATTAATGACAATATCCGAACCGTCCACAACGCTCGCCCAATCGCCGAGCGTATTTGCGTCCCAACAAACGGTGTGCCACTCTGCAGGTTTGGGATGACGAGCGATGACAGTTACACGGTGGCCTTGTTCGTGGAAATGGCGAGCCAGTATCTGGCCTATCTGGCCACTGCCCCCGGGAAGGACGATACGCAACGGAGGCATTTAGCGACATTCTATCCTCTTTCGAAGAACGCCCTTGCGCAAGAAGGCGTTCGCCCGCTGTCAATCCGCGCGATTAGTGTTCGCCGAAGCTCCAACCGATGGACGCGCCGTATTCAGGTACCCAGTTGTCTCCGAATTGGAAGAAATTGTTCACATAATGGGCGTCTATCTGGGGCCGAATGAAGACATGGGGCGTGACATAAAAACGAATACCGGCCTCCAAGTGAACCTGTAGATGATTCGAGCTCTCGATGAAAGAATTGCTGCTGGAGCATCCGGCAAAGGCATCGCAATAAGACTGCGGATAATAGAACTTCAGATTCGCGCCGCCAAGCCCTGCCTGAAGTTCGGGAACTACACGCTTAAAACGAAACGTAGGAACCCAGATCGCATTAAAGTCATAGAAGACCGGTCGATATGCTAAGCCGGCGTAACTGCCTTGGGAGAAGCGGAAATCGGTTTCGGCGCCTACACCAAAATGCGAGGTGAGCATAATATCTCCGCCGGCTTTGCCAAACGTGCCTCCCAGGCGGGGGGATGTAAAAGGATTTCCGGTATTGAACGTGTCAATCAATTGACCGCTGGAGTTATCGGTAGCCGTTCCGACGCCGAAGAATACGCTCAAGTCGCTCTGCGCGTGGGCACTGGCGGCTGCGACGCAGAACGCAAATGCCGCCAGAAACAAACTACTTAATAGTTTCACAACGAAGCTCCTCCAATGTCCGCGCATCCGGTTTCCGTGGTTCCGAAATACCGGTGCGTTAGCTCGTTATTTCGACGTTTTTGCGGCTGTGTGCGGTTTCAGCGGAC
>DAISJE010000156.1:0-8838 GCA_036821665.1 Bryobacteraceae bacterium
CCAAAGTCCGTTGTAAGCATACGAAGTGGGCGGGTGGATGGCAAGAACCTGGGCAGGCATTGCCGGCGGATTCGCCGCGATGGCCGGGTCCGCATAAGTGAGATTTAACCCCTGCGAGAGCTGGTGGTTGGGATCGCTCCATGCGGTTTCGTATTCATTACGAAGGCCCAGATTAATGGTTATGTTTCGACTTACTTTCCAATCGTCGCCAATGTACATGCCATAGAAATTCGTAATCGGGTTGGGCGCGGGACCGCCGATCATGCTGGATGAACCATCGAGTGCTCCGAGCAGGAAGGTAGCAAAGGGATCGCCCGATTTCGTGAGATCAGGATTGTTGAACGTGCTGGCCGTGACGGCTTGGTTGAAAAGAAAGTTATCGGTATTCGATACGTACACCGGACCGCCGCCACGCCGGTACTCGAAACCAGCTTTCAGGTAGTGCGAGCCTCGTTGCTGTGTCGCTGCTACGCTGAACGCTTCGGCGGTTGGCCTCTGGTCCCAGAAGAAACCGGGGCCGCCGAACGTATTGCCGCCAATATTCAGACTGGGGAAGTAAACCGGCACGTTTGATGACGCTTCCAGATAGGGCTGATACCAGTTATTGCCGGGCCAGATACTCGACCATCCATTTTTTCCCAAATCTTTTGAAACATAGGCGTCCACGAGATCAAACCAGTCACCGTGAAAATTCAGAACCGTGGTTGGAGTAGCGGACCATATCACGTCACCAAGAACCTGATTGGCCCAGCGTTGGCTGCCGGAAGGCTGATAGAGAATGGAATTGTTCGGTGTAGGATTGCCCGCGATATCGTCCGAACGATAGCGTCCGAAATAACCCGACACGCGCCATTTATCGCTGATGTTGTAATCGACCCGATCGGAAAAGTTGTAGTAAGTAAAGCTGTCGATATAACCGTGTTCGAAGTTATTGGCGTGGTTGTAACCGACACCTGGGTTATTCGGATCCCAAAAATCACCGAGCAGTTTGGCCGAGAACGGATCGAACCTACTTGCCGGGATCTTATTGCCTGGGAAAGCCGTGCGGGTAACGGCGCCGGTGACGGGATTCACGACCGTGCTGAACGGATCGTAGATCGTGCGTAGCGATCCATCCGCCGCGTAGGTTTGAGAAAAGTCGCCCTGGCGCTCCAAAGGCGTCGGCACTGTGGTGTTGTAACTGGCAGGTGCGCCGACTTTCCAGTACTCCATCGAGAAAAAGTTGAATAACTTGTTCCGGATGATCGGGTTGCCTAAGGTGCCACCAAACATATTCTGCCGCTGCGCGTTTTCGCTGAACCTGGTGCGATCGGCTTCCGCGCTCAGCCATGGATAACGACCCAGATAAAACGCATCGCCGTGCCATTCATTGGTACCGCTTTTGGTAGTCAAGCTAATGACACCGCCCGCGCTGTGCCCAGTCTCGGCATCCACGCTGTTTTGCTCTACAACGGCTTCCTGAACGTCGTCCTGATTAGGTGGATAACCGGCCTTATGACCGATACCCACTGGGCTGCCGTCTACGAGAAGATTGTTTTTTAGATTTGTGGCGCCGCCTAAATCCACGCTATTCGGAGCCCAGGAGTTATAGGGCTGCATCTCGCCGCGAGTGTTAATAGCCGCGGGTTCCAGGAGGGTCAACTTAAACGGGTTTCGATCCAAGCGGGGCGTGTCGTTCGCCATCTTAGTGTCGATCGTTAGTTGCTGATTGGTGGAGTTGAATTCGACAGCAGGTGGGGCCGCATCCACGGTGACGCTTTGCTGCAGCGTGCCAGGATTCAGACTAGCATTCACCGTTACATCGCCGTTCGCTTGAACCGCGACATTCTCCTGGACAAATTTTCCGAAGCCGGGAGATTCGACTGTAATCCTGTACGTTCCGGGATCGACATAACCAAAGACGTAAAGGCCGGCGGTGTCGGTTTGCTTGACCGCGCTTACACCTGTCTTCACGTTAAGCAAAGTGACTGTCGCGCCGGGAAGAACCGCCGAGGTCTGGTCGGTGACAAGCCCTCGAACCTGCGCACGATAGCTTTGGGCCAAGGCAGAAGAAGCGAGCAGAAGGATAATCGACAGTCCTGTGCCTATTACGGTCGGGCATTTTAGGAATTTCATGGACCCCTCGTTACAACGAAAACCAATTTTGCGGAAAGGCGTCCGTCGTGTGTATTGTTCGTGAATTTATCAACCGGTAGCCTTGCGTGTCAATAAAAAATTCACAAGAAAATGACAAATCAGGATCGCATATACTGCTCTTTCGCCGAGAGGAGGGTTCATTGAACCGTTTATCCGGGACCGCTTCCATCGCTACCGTAATACTGCTGGCGACGGCAGTGTCTGCCTTTGCGCAGTCGTTCGATTCGACGCTTTTCAAAGAGATGCGCTGGCGCGAGATCGGGCCATATCGGGGAGGGCGGACGCGCGCACTTTGCGGTGTCCCCAGCCAGCCAAACGTTTTTTATATCGGCGCAGTGAATGGCGGAGTCTGGAAGACGACAGATTACGGACGCACCTGGAACCCGATTTTCGATCACGAGCCAACCGGATCGATTGGCGCAATTGCGGTAGCACCGTCCGATCCGAACGTCATTTATGTGGGAAGCGGCGAGGGCTTACAACGTCCAGATCTTTCGACGGGAGACGGGATTTACAAATCGACCGATGCCGGGAAGACATGGACACATTTGGGTTTACGCGATGGCCAGCAGATTCCAAAGATTGCCGTAGACCCGCATGACCCAAACCGGCTGTTTGTGGCGGTGCTCGGTCATCCATATGGACCCAATCCGGAACGGGGCATTTATCGCTCCACGGACGGCGCTGAGACGTTCGAAAAGGTTCTCTACAAAGGCGAAAATACAGGCGGGAACGACGTTGAACTGGACCCGACTAATCCGGAAGTTGTGTACGCATCGCTGTGGGAAGGGCGGCAGGGGCCATGGGAAAACGCGGCCTGGAGCGGGACCACCGGCGGAATTTTCAAATCGACCGACGGCGGCACAACCTGGCATAAATTGACAAACGGGCTGCCGGACACCGGCGTAGTGCAAGCAAACCTGGCAATCGCGCCGAGCGATCCACAGCGGATTTACGGAGCAATCGCGACAGAGCACGATCTTGGAATTTACCGCTCCGACGATGCGGGAGAGAACTGGAGTAAGGTGACGAACGACCCGCGTCCGGCGGCACGAATCGGAGGCGGAGATGCACCAGTGCCCGCAGTAGATCCGAAGAATCCGGACATTGTGTATAGCGCAAGCGTGGTCACCTGGAAATCGACAGATGGCGGCAAGACCTGGACCGGCATTCGCGGAGCGCCGGGCGGTGACGATTACCAGAGCATCTGGATCAATCCGCACAATCCGAGCGTGATCTTGATGGTGAGCGATCAAGGCGCGATCGTCACAGTTAACGGCGGCGAGACCTGGAGTTCCTGGTTCAACCAACCGACAGCGCAGATGTACCACGTTTCGACCGATAATGCATTTCCATACCGTGTTTGCGGCGGCCAGCAGGAGAGCGGATCGGCGTGTGTGAAGTCGCGCGGCAACGATGGAGAAATTACGTTCCGCGATTGGCATCCGGTGGGCGTTGAAGAGTACGGATATGCGGTGCCCGACCCACTCGAACCGGATCTCGTGTATGGGGGGAAGCTGACGCGCTACAACCGGCGAACCGGGCAGACGGCTAATGTTGGTCCGAAACCGCTGCGCTCAGGCGACTACAGGGTGCTGCGAACCGCGCCAGTTGTGTTTTCGCCGGTCGATCCGCATGTGCTGTACTTCGGTGCAAACACGATTTGGAAAACACGCGACGGCGGCAACACATGGCAGCAGATCAGTCCGGACCTGACGCGCAAAACATGGGAGATTCCAGCCAGCGTCGGTAAATACCGCGATTCCGAATCTGCCAAACCAACACAGCGAGGCGTGGTGTATGCGCTTGCGCCATCGCCGCTCGACATCAATTTAATTTGGGCTGGGACGGACGATGGATTAATACAAGTGACGACTGATGGCGGGACGCATTGGACAAATGCCACGCCGCCACAACTAAGTGCGTGGGATAAAGTGTCGATTGTCGACGCCGGTCACTTCGATAAACAAACAGCCTACGCGGCGATCAATGCATTTCGTTTGGATGATCTGCACCCTCACATTTACCGGACGCACGATGGGGGCAAGACATGGATGGAAATTGTGAATGGAATTCCGGACGGCGCCGCGATCAATGTAGTTCGAGAAGACCCGAAACGAAAAGGGCTATTGTATGCCGGAAGCGAGCGCGAAACATATATTTCGTTTGATGATGGCAATCACTGGGAGTCGCTGCGGATCAATATGCCGGCTACCTCAATACGGGATTTGGCCATCAAAGATGACGACTTGATCGCTGCTACGCACGGACGGGGTTTCTGGATTCTGGACGACGTAACGCCGTTAAGGCAGGTGAACAACACAGTAACGGACTCCGCAGCTTATTTATTCAAGCCGCAAACAGCGCTTCGCGTGCGATGGGATACCAATACCGATACGCCGATTCCGCCCGACGAACCAGCGGGGCAGAACCCGCCGGATGGAGCTATTTTGAACTACTATCTTGGTCCGACGTCTTCTGGAGTTGTCACGCTCGAGATTCTCGACAGGGCCGGCAAGTTGGTGCGGCGATATTCGAGCGCGGATAAGCCTGCACCAGTTGATCCGATGCTCGCGATACCGCGATATTGGCTCCGGCCACCGGAGATTCTTTCTAGCGAACCGGGGCTGCATCGCTTTATCTG
This sequence comes from Bryobacteraceae bacterium, assembly GCA_036821665.1. Classification (GTDB taxonomy): domain Bacteria; phylum Acidobacteriota; class Terriglobia; order Bryobacterales; family Bryobacteraceae; genus Bog-105. Next base: position 4,781 of record DAISJE010000156.1, read on the forward strand.
GGACATGCACTATACGCCGCTTCCGGAAACGGGTCACGCCGACTATCCGATGCAAGCGGTGGTTCACAACACGCCTGTGGCACCGAGTTCTCCATGGGTGACGCCGGGTCAATACGTGGTACGGCTGACGGCAGACGCGCAAACTTACACACAGCCGCTCGTCGTGAAGATGGATCCACGGGTAAAGACACCGCCCGCGGGTTTACTGGAGCAGTTTACGCTTTCCATGAAAATTTATGACGATCTGCGTGCCGGCATCTCAGCCGCCGAGCAGCTCCATAGTTTGAGAGCTCAGATAGCCGAACGGAAGGCGCAGGCGAAGAACGCTGCAGCCGCAGCAATCGCCTCCTTCGATGCAAAAGCCGCGGCTCTCGAAGGACAGCCAGGTGCGCGATTTGGAGGACGCCGCGGCAGACCGGGTCCGGACACGTTGCACACCGTAAACGGGCAACTGACGGCTCTTATGAATTCCCTTCAAGAGGCGGATGTGACGCCGACCCCGCAGATGGTCGCAGCCGTTGCGGACCGACGGCAGGCTTTGGCGGGATTGTTGGCGCGCTGGAGTGCTTTGCGCCAGCAAGATCTGCACGCGCTGAATGCAGAGTTGAAGCAGGCGGGGCTCGCTCAGGTGACTCTTGTAGCCCAAAGCGCGAAATAAAACTATACAGTTGAAGTTAGGATTCTTGCAATGACGAGATTTTTTATCGTCCTTTTACCGACATGATCCGAGACTTAAGAAGAGATATCCCAAGCCGATTCTGACCGGGGACTCCATCTAAATTCAAGTGAGACTACTTCTTGTAGAAGACGAAGAAGACGCAGCCCGAATGATCGCAAAAGGACTGCGTCAAGAGGCTTATGCGGTGGATGTCGCGGGGGACGGGTCGATCGCCGTCGAGAAAGCGTCATCCCATCTATACGATCTGGTTATCCTCGATGTTCGACTTCCGCTTAAGGATGGCTGGACCGTTTGCCGCGAGATGCGTGAGTCGGGTCTGCAGGCCCCGATTCTGATGCTGACTGCGAGCGGATCAACCGGCGACCGGATCAAGGGATTGGACTTGGGAGCGGATGACTATCTCGTTAAGCCCTTCGAGATTGGCGAGTTTTTGGCACGCGTACGAGCGCTCCTTCGACGCAAGCCGCTGATTCCGAGTCCGGTCATCACGATTGACAACCTGGAAATCGACACACGCTCGAGAACAGTAACGAGGGCGGGCCAGTTCGTGCGATTGACAGCGAGAGAGTACGCGCTTTTGGAATGTCTGGCGCGTGACGCAGACACACTACTTGGCCGTGAAGCGATTTCCGAGCGAGTCTGGAACGAAACTTACGATCCCTTTTCGAACCTCATTGAAGAGTACATCAAGCGGTTGCGGAAAAAGATCGACATTGAAGGTCAACGGCGGCTGATTCACGCGCGTCGCGGCGAAGGTTACATTCTCACGGCAAAAGACTTTGCCTGAGGCCTAGCTGGTTTCGCGAGCAAATCAAGAGCCGGAATGGCGATTTCGAATATCGTGCAGCCTGGACGAGATTCGGCAAGACGGATTTTACCGCCATGACTCTCGACGATAGATCGCGCAATCGCTAAACCTAAACCCGCTCCGGAATGATTTTCGCCTGCATTATTGATGCGAAAAAAGCGTTCGAAAATGTGAACCTGCGCGGTTTCCGGTATTCCAGGCCCGGAATCGGCTACGGCACAGATCCAGAAGTCGTCCCGGCGATCCAGACGAAGGGAGATTTCTCCGCCAGTAGGGGTAAATTTGATCGCATTGTCGAGCAGGATGAGAATGGCGCGGGTCAACAAATCCTGATCGCCCAGGCACTTCGCTTCCGGAAGCACCCCCAGAACGAGATGTTGCTGTTTGGCGCGCGCGAGTGCGCCGGCTGAGCGGCTTGCTTCGGAAATGGCATCGTCTAAAAACATCTCCGAGCGCTCTACGCGAGGAGAAGAACCATCGGCTTGCGACAGAAATAACAGATCGTCAACGATTCGCCGGAGCCGAAGCATCTGATTTTCGATTACTTCCAGAGCCTCATCGCAATCCCGGATGGTGCGATCCGGGTCTCGTTCGGTCACCTGAGCAGCGCTGAGAGCGACACTAACAGGGGTCCGTAATTCGTGCGAAGCATCGGCCATAAAACGCTTCTGGCTCGCAAAGGCCCGCTCCAGGCGATCAAGCAGGCGATTGAACTGGCCGGCGAGATGCCCTATCTCATCTTGAGAATTCCCAAGTTTCACTCGCGCAGTAAGATCCGATGAGTTCGTAGCGGCAATCGTTTCCGTCAGCGCGCGTAGCGGCGACAGAGACCGGCGAGCCAGGAAATAACCGGCCAGGGCGGCAAATCCCAAGCCAAGAGATACAACGGCCAGCAACGTATAACGCAATAGCGCAAGTTCTTTGAGAACCGGCGCAAGGGGTTTCGCGGCATAAATCTGGTACTGCGCTTGAAATTTAGGAATGGTCAAAGTGCGGTAAGCGATCCGGAGACCCTGCAGATTGCGCGCGGCTTTCAATTTAGCTGAGGAAACGGTGGGCAGATCAAGAGCCGGCAGTTCATCCGGTTTGTAAACGACATCGCGGTCGCCTTCGCGTACTAGTATTTGTGTATCCGGCAACGGCGTATTGTGTGTTTCGAGCAGAACCGATCGGAGTCCCGCTTCGCCACCGGCTTTTGCCGGGCTTTCATTCATTTCGTGTTCGCCTAACATGGCCGTAGCGTTGACCGCTATGCGCAAGGCAGAATCGAGCTTCGAATAAAAGTCTTTGCTGACGAGAAGATAGCTTGCAACCGCCAGACAGACCACGATGACACCGAAAAGCACCGTGAAGTAAAGCGTCAATCGCGCTCTAATCGAAACGATCATAGTGAGCGTTCTCTCTTACGGCCGATCTATCCATATAGTTCCGCAAAATAAATCAGCGGTAAACTGGCGGCGGGCTCCAATTATCCCCGTATGAACGATTCTAGCTTCGATGCGTGCATTGTGGGTGGAGGGCCGGCCGGACTGGCCGCCGCTATCGCGCTGCAGCGGCAAGGCTTGCGAACCACAGTTTTAGACCGCTCAGTACCACTCATCGACAAAGCGTGCGGGGAAGCTTTAATGCCCGATGGCGTTCCCGTGTTGAGAGAACTTGGGATCGAAGCCCCGAGATCCATTGGATTTCACTTTAATGGCATTCGTTTTCTGGACAATCATTCGTCGGTGACGGCTGATTTTCCGGTTGGCACAGGACTGGCACTACGTAGGACCGCGCTGCACGAACTGCTTATTCGAGCGGCAGAACAGGCCGGTGTTGCCGTGCGTTGGGGAGTTAAGAATGTCCACCTACGAGAACACGCAATTGTATGTAGTGGCCGCCCTGTAAAGGCGCGCTGGATCGTCGGAGCCGACGGGCAGAATTCACAAATACGGAAGCAAGCGAGGCTCGACTCTTGCGGCACCGAGCACCGAAGGTACGGATTCCGGCAGCATTTTGGAATTGCGCCATGGTCGTCGTATGTGGAGTTGTATTGGGGTGCGAAATGTCAAGCGTATGTTACGCCGGTGGCCAAAGACGAAACGGGCATTGCGGTGATCTCAAGTAATCCGCAAATGCGTGTACGCGAGGCTTTGCGAGAGTTCCCTGACTTGGAGCAGCGAATTCGCGGGGTATCGCCAACCACGCGAGAGATGGGCGGCCTTTCGACCACCAGAAAATTGCGGACCGTCTATCGCGGGCGCATAGCACTGATTGGTGATGCTTCGGGATCGGTCGACGCGATTACGGGGGAAGGCTTGTGCCTTTCCTTTAAGCAGGCACTGACTCTGGCTGAGGCAATCAAAGCAGAGCGTCTAAAGGATTATCAAGCGGAGCACATTCGGTTGAGCAGACGACCGCATACGATGGCATCCCTAATGCTCGCTCTTGCACAATATCCCAGATTACAGAATCGGGCGTTGGCAAGCCTTGCGAAACGGCCGGCGATTTTCGAGATGTTGCTCGCGATCCATATCGGCCAGCGCTCGTTTCTGGATTTATGGCCCCGAAGCCTGTTCGAATTTAGCG
>DAISJE010000157.1:0-8803 GCA_036821665.1 Bryobacteraceae bacterium
GAATGCGAAACGTACCGAGCCTTTATCATCGACAGCAGACGCATTTGCTAACCCCTTGATTTTGCCGGTGAGGGGCTAACGTTCACGCGCCAGCCTCCCCGACGCGAGCGAGCCAGCTGCCCAGCCCGATAACCGCGTTCACCAGCGGCCCCGCCACGGAAACCCAGAACTCCTGCCACGGCTTATCGGGCATGCGTTCAAAGCGCGAGACGCCGCCGATCGGCAATAATGTAATGTCTTTTGTGGAAATGCCGTAGTGGCGCGCTGTTAACGCATGGCCGAACTCGTGCAGCACCACGCAAGCGAACAGCACGACAATGAAAATTACCCCGCCAGCAATTGCTTGCGGGGAGTGCCCAGCGAACCAGTGCACGATAACGACCCATAGAATCAACAGGAAAAACGTCGCGTGCACATAGACGTCGATTCCGGCAAACCGGCCAATTTTAAAGGCCCAGCGCATCCAGCCTCCGCTTCCTAACGAATAACAGACTGCGCTGGGAAAACGAAAAGCTGGAAACGGATTCTTCCGATGATCAGAGCTTTGCGGTAGAAGAGCACTCGGGGTGTCCGCAGCCACACTGAATTTCGGTAGTTTTGCCTGCGCCCTCGCAATAGGTGCTGCAGTAATCGCTGTTTTCTCTCGCGGCGCAATTGCATCCCGGATGAGCGCATTTCTTTTTGTCGGCCATAATTTCCTCCCGAAGTTGGACTCGTTCGGCCGCCGCAAGCGAACATTATTCTTCGCCACCAGGACATTACAGGCCGACGCAACCTGGAAACAATGGTTCGCGTCCCACCCGCTGATATACTTAGCTTCTTTTGGGGCCATTTTCGTTTGACACACAGAGCAGTCGCACTCCTACTCTTTTCGACCCTTACTCTTCGGGCACAAACCTTCGTTAACGGCCAAGCCGCGCGCGCCGTGATAGGGCAAAGCACTTTTACCGCTGGAAATCCCAATCCAAATCAGCAGACGGTGGGCGGCGTGAGCGGTCTCGCATACGCCAACAATATGCTGTTCGTGGCGGATTCGAACATCGCCGGGGCGACGCCGCTGAACAATCGCGTCCTGCGGTTCAATACTGCTCAGATTCCTGCGCCGAACGCCGACCTGACATCGAATTTCACTCCGCCGGATTCGCAATGCTATCTGTGCGGTTACTCCGCCGCCAACGTGCTTGGGCAATCGAATTACACGAATCACGCATCGGGCGTCACCAATCAGGCTATGAACGCGCCCACGGGCGTGGCAACCGACGGGCAAACCCTTGTAGTTGCCGACACAAATAACAACCGGGTCTTAATCTGGAGATCGATTCCGGCAAGCGTCAACCAGCCGGCCGATGTCGTGATAGGACAGACGAATTTTACGGCTGGTACGGGTTCGACCACGCAAAGCACGCTACTCGGTCCCCAGGGTGTTTGGATCCAGGGCGGCAAGCTCTTCGTCGCCGATTCCGCGAACAATCGCGTCCTGATCTGGAATACTATTCCGACGGCTAACGGCCAACCCGCCGATGTGGTTCTTGGCCAATCGAACTTTACTTCCGGTGGGACTCCGTCCGGTTGCCAGGCGACCAATCTTACGCTCAGTGCGACTGCTGCTCAGCTTTGCAATCCGGTCTCCGTTACCTCCGACGGCGTGCATCTGTTTGTGGCCGATCTGGGCTTCAACCGCGTGCTCATCTGGAATCACATTCCGACCGCCAATGGTCAACCGGCGGATGTGGCGGTCGGCCAGCCAAATCTTACGGGCGCCACATCGAATAGCGGTGCGGCTTGCGGATCGCTGGCGCCCGCTTATCCCAATGGGCCGTGTGTTGGAAATCTAAGTCTCCCGCGTTATGCGCTTTCGGACGGCACGCGCTTGTTTATAGCCGACGGAGGTAACGATCGGGTTCTGATCTATAATTCCATCCCAACCACAAGCGGTGCTTTTGCCGATGTCGTTCTTGGTCAGCCGGATTTTCGCAAGGATATCGTCACCAGCATCACCTCCACTATCGCCAGCACCGCTATCGACAATACCGGGTCGGTCGACACGATTCCGAGTCCGCAATCCCTTGCTTACGACGGTGTGAATCTCTACGTCAGCGATCCTTATAATCGTCGTGTCCTCGTCTTTACGCCCGGCAATACGACTCTGAACGCCGGAACTAATCCGGTCGTGAATTGGGCCAGCGAAGAAGTTCGCCAGGAAGGCGTGGTTCAGTTTCAGTTAGTAGGCACGATAACCGCGAAAGATACGGCGACGATAACAATCCAGGGGACCGCCTACACTTATACCGTCCAAAGCAGCGATACGCTCGATAGCATCGCGCAGGGCTTAGTCAGTGCGATAAATGCAAATGCTGGCGATCCAAATGTGACGGCCATTTTCGCAGGCGTCAACACAGGCGCGGTCTATCTAAGTTCGAAAAAGACCAATCTGCCCTTCGACAGCATCACCCTTGCCGCCAGTACGTCGAATTCCTCAAATGTTACAGCGGTTGCGTCAGGCGGCTATTTGTCGGCCGGAACCGCGGCGACTGGATCTCCAGGCATGCTGGTCGAAATCAATGGATCGAATCTTTCCAATTACACGTCTGCCACCGCTCCCGATTCCGGAACATCGCCATTGCCAACCACGTTATTCGGCACCCAGGTTTACATGGACGGAATCCCTTCACCGGTATTGAAAGTCTCGCCGAGTCAGGTGGTCAGCCAGATTCCATACGAGTTCACAAACCGCAACAGCACCAGCGTCTATGTCCGCACAGTACATAACGACGGCAGCGTAACGATAACGAACGCCGTGCCGGTTTATATTGCTCCCGCCGATCCCGGTTTGTTCAACGCTCCCGCGTTTAATAACCAAGTGCGACCCTGGCCCGCAACCCGCGCATATCACCAACCGGGAAATCCCACCGCCGTTGTTTCTGTTGACGGAAGCGCGAACGCGGGCGATATCTCGACCATCTCGGTAAATGGCCGGTCGTATTCCTATACCGAAAAAAGTGGCGACACTCTGGGCAGCATCGTTAATGGATTGGTTTCAGCAATTAACAGCGCGCCCGATCCTCAAGTGACTGCGGCGCCTGGTGCAGCCTTCGATCGGGTCGTCATAACAGCGCGTCAGGGTGGAACTGCTGGGACCGGTATTCCGATTTCGGCGAGCGCCAGTTCGAGTGCGAAAGTCACACTGACGGCATATACGAGCAAAACCTGTTGCGCTGTCCAACCGGGCTCGCTCATTACCCCGACAAATCCCGCCGGTCCCGGCGAGCTGATTACGATGAGTGGCTCTGGTTTAGGAATCCTCGACGGTATTCCCGCCCAGACGGCTCAAATCACGGGTCTCCCTTACAACGGCCCGGTTCCAAATAACGCCTCAAATTCCGTCAGTGCAACTATGGGCGGCACCACCGCGCAAGTGGTAGCCGCCGGTTTGCCGACCGGCTCATACGGCATTTATCAGATCCAAATGATCGTGCCCTCCGATGCTCCTACTAACAACACGACACAGGTTTACATCGCGCAAAATGCCTTCGTCAGCAACATTGCCACGATTGCAGTCGGTCCCACCGTCCTGGTTCCACCGCCGCCGCCGCCCGCTACACCAGTGGGTGCAATTCGTGTCAACATCGATAGGCCGAATAATCAAAGTTCCGCGTTCAGCGGGACAGCAGCCTTCGGTGGATGGGCGTACTCCAACGCCCTCGTTACCGGCGTGCAGGTATCTGTGGACGGCATAGCGAACGGCACAGCTTCTTACGGCGGAAACCGCCAGGATGTTTGTACCGCCCTTGGAACAAAACCAGGGTGTCCGAATCTTGGATGGGATTACGTTCTTGATACGACTCAGTTTGCAGACGGGACTCATACATTAGGGGTCACGGTCACCGACGCGAGCGGAGCGAAGTTTACAACTACCCAATCGTTTACTACATCGAACTATGGCGGCAATCTTCCGACCCACATCACGATCGATAACCCTGCTCCTCAAGGGGGCACGCTTGTGGGTTGGGTTTCAGTCTCCGGATGGGCGTTAAACGACAATGCTGTCATCAACGCAGTCACTGTTTCAATTGATGGACAGCCTGCCCAGTCCGCCACCTATGGCGCTGGGCGTCCCGATGTCGCGGCAGCCTTCCCGGGGCGGCCCGGAAGTCCAAATTTCGGCTGGTCCTATTTTCTAGATACAACGACTCTGGCAAATGGGCGGCACACTCTTGTCGTGAGCGCCACGGCTGCCGACGGCGAGCATGCACTTGCTTCGAGAACGTTTGCCGTGGCCAACTGGACGACCAGCAACAATCCATTTCATATCTCGGTCGATATTCCGGGCTCACAGAGCGGGCCCTTCAGCGGGATTGCCGCTTTTGGTGGCTGGGCTGTAAACGACACCCTTAATATCAGTTCAATCGGCGTGAAAATCGACGGCCAAGACTACGGTAACGCCGGCTATGGCGCCAATCGGTCGGATGTCTGTAACATCCTGACGAATCGGCCGGGGTGCCCCAATGTCGGCTGGAACTTTTTAATCGATACCACCACCATCGGAGACGGCACTCATACGCTTGCGATTACCGCCAGCACCGTGGTCGGCCCAAGCTATACGACGACTGTGCCGTTTAAGGTTGCGAACCAGGGGACCTCCGGAAATGCAACCCGAGTGAATATCGATCGGCCAAGCAATTCCGACTACGTGTTCAGCGGAGTAACTGCGGTTGGTGGATGGGCGCTCAATGGCAGCGACCCGATCGCCACGGTACAGCTTTTTGTAGACGGTATTGCCAAAGGAAATGCGACGTATGGCGGGGACCGTGCCGATGTGTGCGCCAAATATACCGGACCAGGATGTCCAAACGTTGGCTGGAACGCTTTCCTTGACACCAATTCGCTTGCGAATGGCACCCACACATTAGAGGCCACAGCGACCAGCATCGCTGGCCAAAGGGCCACGGCAAGTGCGGCGTTCTCGGTCGCAAACGGGCCGTCCTCCGGGCCCACCAGCATATATCTCCTTCAGCCAAACGGGAGCAGCAGTCCCTTCCAGGGCCTCGCCCCATTGTCCGGAACGGCTTACAACTCGGGAGGATCTGCCGTTACTGTTTCCATTTCAATCGATGGAACGCCGTACGGTTCCGCGATGCCGTGTACACCCGGCTTCTCGGTTAGTTGCCAGAGCGGTGCGTGGGTGTATCTCCTCGATACAACTCAACTGACTGACGGTGCCCATACGTTGGCAGCAACCGCTACCGCCGCCGATGGCACATTTGCGATTACATCCACGACTTTCCAGGTTGCGAACTGGTCCGTATCCGTTGGCAATCCAATGCACATCAGCATCGACACGCCGGCTTCACTGAGCGGAGCATTTTCCGGGATTGCGCATTTTGGCGGATGGGCGCTGGATAACAACAGTGCCATTTCCGGTGTTCAACTTGCAGTCGATGGTGTTTCTTTCGGTCCTGCAATTTACGGAGGCACTCGCTCCGACGTGTGCGCGTTGCGTGGCAACAGTAACGCCCCAGGATGTCCGAACGTAGGCTGGAACGCTTTTGTCGATACCGGCACACTTTCGAATGGGATGCATACTTTAGCCATAACAGGAACAGCGGCAAACGGTCAGAGTTCCACCGTCACCCAATTATTTAGCGTTGCGAACTGACGTTCGAAAGCCCGCGCGTCGGGGCATTTCGCAGGGTTTTGTTATTCTGAGGGTTCAGCCAGAACGTTCCGGAACTGCCGGTTCTGTTCGGCGTCCCGCATGTACATCAAAAAGCAGCGCCTTTTAACTCCAGGTCCCACTCCTCTCCTACCCGCAGCCCTCCATGCCATGATGGGCTCCGACATTCATCACCGGACCGAGGACTTTCGGACCCTCTATAAACAGGTTTTGTCGGATCTGAAGCATGTTCTAGGCACATCGAACGATGTGCTCGTGCTGGTTGCCTCAGGTTCAGGCGGGCTCGAAGCGGCTACCCAAAATTTCTTCTCACAGGGAGATGAGGTTCTCGTCTGTTCCGCCGGTAAATTCGGCGAACGTTGGGTCGAAATTATGAAAGCCTGGGGCATGCAGGCAACTGTGCTCACCGCGCCTTACGGCGCTGCCGTGCAGCCTCAAGCCGTTGAACAGGCTCTTGCGAAAAATCCCAAAATCAAAGGTGTTTTTGTCCAGGCGTCTGAGACCTCTACCGGTACGCAGCACGATGTTAAGTCCATGGGGCTGGCAGTCAAAAAAACAAACGCCATTTTCGTGGTGGATGCCATAACCGGTATCGGTACGATGCCTCTGGAAATCGACGATTGGGGCTTGGACATCGTTGTCGGCGGATCGCAAAAGGCATTCATGATCCCGCCCGGTCTGGCTTTCTTATCGATCAGCGAAAAGGCCTGGACACTGGCTGATTCTGCCAAGTCGCCGCACTATTATTTCGACCTCAAACGAGAAAAGAAGAATGCGCTTACCGGTGAATCCGCGTGGACGCCGAACATCGCTCTGCTGCTCGCGTTATCGGAAGCTTTGAAGTACATCAAGTCCATTGGAATGGATAAGCTCGTCGCCAATGCGCAGTTGTTAGCGAGTGCAACGCGTGAAGCTGTTCAGGAACTGGGCCTGGAGCTGTTCTCATCGTCGCCGGGATCGTCCGTTACAGCCGTTCGCGCCCCGGCTGGCATGGATTCCGGCGTGATTGTTAAAGAGTTCCGAAGTCGGTTCAACGCGATTATTACGAACGGACAAGGATCGATGAAAGGTCAGATCTTTCGTCTCGCTCATCTTGGCTACTTCGATTTTCACGATCTGTTTGCGGTCATCGCCGAACTGGAACTGATTCTTGCGGCCAATGGCATTCCGGTTCGCTTCGGCTCCGGCGTAGCGACTGTTCAACGTGTGTATGCGGAAACCGCGCTGCCTGAACTGACGGCAAACGAACGCGAACCCGCACTGGCCCGATAACGAATAATGAAAATACTTGTTGCTGAGCCGCTTGCGCCGGCGGCGATTGCCTTACTGCGTGCGCGCGCTGATTGGGATATCGCGGTGGCCGATCCGAAGACGTATCAGGCTCATCTCGCCGATTGCGATGCGCTGATCGTGCGGAGTGCCGTGAAAGTCACCAAAGACGTGCTCGCGCAAGCCCCCAAGCTGCGCGTCATCGGCCGCGCCGGCGTTGGCGTCGACAATGTCGATCTTCCGGCCGCCACCGATGCCGGCGTTCTGGTTATGAATACGCCGGGAGGCAATGCGGTATCGGTTGCCGAACATACCCTCGCGCTGATGCTTTCGATGGCGCGGTCCGTGCCGCAGGCCAGTGCTTCTACAAAATCCGGCAAATGGGAGAAGAAGAAATTCCTTGGAAGCGAATTGCGCGGCAAAACGCTGGGCATCGTCGGGTTGGGCAGCATCGGCCGCGAAGTCGTCAAACGCGCGAAGCCGTTTGAGATGCGCATACTCGGACACGATCCTTATGTAAGTTCTCAGACCGCTCAAGATATCGGCCTCGAGCTGGTTAGTTTGCCGGAACTCTATAAGCAAAGCGATTACATTACGCTGCATGTGGCGCTAACGCCGGAAACCGATCATATGCTCAACGCCGAGGCGTTTGCACAGATGAAACCGGGCGCGCGGGTTGTGAATTGCGCACGCGGCGAGTTGGTAGACGGCGACGCCCTGCGCTCGGCCGTTCAAAGCGGGCAGATCGGCGGAGCTGCGCTGGATGTTTTCGAGAAAGAGCCGCCGGGCGAAAGCCCGTTGCTTCAACTCGAGCCGGTCGTCGCAACTCCTCATATCGCGGGTTCGACGGAAGAGGCGCAGGAAATCGTTGGCACTCGCATTGTCGAGCAATTGATCGAATACCTCACAAGCGGCGTCGCGCTGAATGCCGTCAATATGCCCGCCATGACCGCCGAACAGTACCGCGCTCTTGGCCCATATGTGAATCTCGCCGAACGCCTCGGCATATTTCTCAGTCACATTGCCGAAGGCAATCCGCGTACAATTCGTCTTGCGTACTTCGGCCGCCTTGCCGATAACAACACACAAATTTTGCGTAACGCCGGTTTGGCCGGAGTGCTGAGCCGGTCTCTCGAGCATCGCGCCAACGTCGTGAACGCAATGCAAATCGCCACCGAACGTGGTTTCCGCGTGGTCGAGGAGCGCGAGCCCGCTAAAACTCAAATGGATTCCATTCGTATGGAACTTGAATCCGATACGGGCTCATTCTCGGTTGTGGGCGCTGTGGTTCTCGACAAGCCCCGGCTTATGCAGGTGGAAGGCATCGCCTGCGAGGCTACGCTCGACGGTACCCTGCTGTATTCAAAAAACCAGGACGTGCCCGGTGTGATTGGCTTTTTGGGAACTGTTCTCGGCAAAAACGGTATCAACATTGCCAATTTTGCGCTCGGGCGCCAAAACGCATCCGATGGTGGCCACAAGCCCGGAACGCCTCTCACCGCAATTTCCATCGTCGAGACAGATCAGCCGGTACCGGATGCGGTTATTTCGCAATTATTCGAGAATCTAGCAGTGCAGTTCGTGCGCCGCGTCAATTTCAATCACGAGTAGTTCAGAAGACCATTTAGTTTCCCCGAATCTGAAAAGGATTTGGTGGGGCAGCTCCCTGAGCTGCGCCGGGCGCCCTCGCCCGGCTATTCGAGAATTCAACAATTTAAGAAGGCAACGAGGCATCGTCCGCAGGACGGGATTCTGCTCCCAAAAGTAAATGACATTGTCCTGTTAGCCTGCGGCCAAAATCTGCCGGTTCGAACTTCTGCTATTATGCGACGTGCTGACTCGGAGCCCGGAGCGTAAGCG
>DAISJE010000158.1:0-8801 GCA_036821665.1 Bryobacteraceae bacterium
TTGGGACCCGTTGAAAATTTGGCATTGGCGCGATTGGCTGCGCGTTGAGCAGCAGAGATGGGAGCGGGTAAAGAAGACTCGGGCTCGAAACACAGGTGTTCCGTGGCTTCGGATGCCGGCTCAAAAGCCGACATGGCAGCCTGGAAAGGCCGCTCCACGAGATTTTGTTCAGCTTTACGGGCCAGCTTCTTGGCTTTGCGCTCAGCGGCGCGACGGATGGATCGGGCTGTCATGTTGGGCTCCTTAAAAGTTTGGCTCGCGCGAGGGTAAGCCTCGATCGCGAGCCTGCCAGAGCGTAGCATGAAGAGGGCTCAAAACGAACTGTGCACTTTGGAAAAGCCAGCTAAGCTTCAGAGAGCAAGGTGAATATAAATTTGGGTTCAGGCGTGATCGCATCTTGCACTAGCGAGCGAGGTCTCGCTATGCGGCCTTACGGTAACGTGATGCGATAAATATTCCGGCGAATGAAACTGTTCAAGTAGGCGTAGTGAGAAGGATCGGTTCCGGGTATCAAGGATTCCCGATTCACCGACTGCGATCCCGGCATATCAGCCGGTTGCGCGTTCAGCTTGACTCCGCCTGGCGGGAAATCCGGCAACGATTCACCGGGTCCTACCGGAATGGCGAGACTTCGGCCCGGATTGGTGCCCGAAGCGTGTTCCACAGGAATGTAAAGCCATTTACCATCCGGCGCCCACTTCGGGATACAAGCTGCCGCACAGTAGGTTTTTGGAGCATCTCCTTGCAGTGAATTCGCTCTAAATTGGGGTTCCGAACCTCGAACAGAGAAGGTTGTCATGACCCACCGGCGGTACGGCGAAAGCGTTACCAGGCCGTCCACAATGGGTGATGGGATAACCTTTTGCGTACCAGAGCCGTCTTCGTTGATTTCTTCGAGAAACCAAGAGTCTCCTTCCGTTCGAAGAAAGAACAGTTTGCCCGGTGGCCCGAACTGCGGGTCTACCGCTCCGGGAACAGCAAGTCGATGCGCAGTCGAATTCCGGTCGATAGGAGCTACGCAAAGCTCGGTGGTTCCGTTGGACGAAGTGCCAGAGTAGAGTACTCGCCTTCCGTCCGGCGATAAGTCGAAGTCGTACATCGAAACGCCGGGAAACACTGCCTCCGTTTCCCCTGAACTTACGTTTACACGCCAGAGCTCCGGCTCCGAATCGGCCTGCCGACGAAAAAGATAGTAAACGAATCGGCCATCGCGACTGAACGATAAATCATTTTCCACTTCTCCTTCCATCACCAGAGGTCGATCGCCTCGCGGGTCGTGAAACCAAAGAGAGCTCTCTCGAACTCCGAGCGACGTGATCAAGGATCGACCGTCCGGCTCGACGGCCAGACCTTCCGCCTCCTCTGGGCCAAATGTGAGTTGCTCGGGGCTGCCATTCGGATATGCTTGCCGCCATAGATGAAACCTGCCCTTTTCCGAGACCGTGAAATACATCCACGACCCATCGGGTGACCAGGCTGCGGCTGTGCAAAAACCTGCCGGTCCCACTCGTTTTGGAGAAAAGCGGTTCTCAAGCGAGATGAGCCGGCATTGCGTCCACCAGCCCCGGCTGTCCATCTCTACAGTAAGTGCCATCTTTCGATCCGGAGAAGCGTAGGAATAATGCGCCATTGCCCGTGTATGGGCAGGAAGATACACTTGACGAAAGTTTCCGCTTGCAAGCGTGCCGCGCGCGATTCCCATGTGTAGCACCGCATTGCTGACGCGAGAGAAAAGAATCTCATCGGGTCCGAGCCATGACAGACCGGCAGCATTCTTGAGAAGAAGGTGGGGTTCGCCCCCGAGTACCGGAACTACCCAGGTTTCAAATTCTTTGTCGTTTACGACGGTATAGGCGATCTGTGATCCGTCGGGAGAAAATGCGGGGCCATATTTCCATCGCGGATCATCGGTAAGGCGCTTGGGCTCACCGTTTGGGAGCAACTTTATGTAAAGTTGATCGCTGCTGAGAAATCCCTTGCTTCCGCGAAAGAAGGCGAGCATGCGGCCGTCCGGAGACAAGGCCGGCGCGGCTGCGGAATCCGCAAAATCGGTCAACTGCGTGTACTCTATGTCGCGGTGACTCGGGTGACGAAGCCAATATACGGCCGTCGCAGTAATCGCTAGCAATGCAATGCCAACAATTGCGAGCCCGACGAAGCGCCTTGTCCGTTCCGACCTGGGCGGCAAAGGCACAGCAATCTCGCCCGGCGATTCTGGCGCGGTGTGTAATTCAGCCTCCCCAACCGCAGCCGCTGCGCCATGACCGTTTACCGGAAACGCGCTGGCCGAGTCTTTTAGGACAACCGCGGAAACGAAGCGGTAGCCTTTGCCGGGCACAGTCTGTACGAAGCGTGGCCGTCCGGGATCGTCACGAAGCACATACCGAATTTTCCGAATAACTGTGTTTATCCCTTGGTCGATGTCCACGAAGATGCCGGGTTCCCACAGACAAGCGGCAATTTCACCCCGGGTAACAAGACTGCCGTTTCGAGTAACCAGGAGGATCAGGAGTTCCATGGGTTTGCGTTCAAGCTTTACACTTCGTCCCGCTCGGGATAGTTCGAAGTTGTCGCAGTCGAGCTTAAAATCGCCGAACTCAAAGATCTCGGACGGCAAAACCGGATTTTCCTAGCCAAACAGTATAGATGAAAAATGCAGCAATGTTTCCGTACGTCGATTTTTTAGAAGGACTTATTGCTTCAGAATTTCTTCAGCCCGGCCTCACATTTCCTTCATTGCTCTCGGACGGCGTGCTGTCGCACACTCCGTGCTGGCTGGCAGAGGCCAAGCCCATGAAGGAGGATTTATGACAACACTGAATCGACTATTTGTGGCGGCACTGGGTGTGGTCGTTCCGGTCCTGCTCGCGCCAAACTGCTCCGCTCAATGCGCCGTTGGACTACACTCGCGGCCGGCTCACACCGGTTTATTTCTTCGGCCCGGGCATGTGCAGCTCCTGCCCACAGCGTTCTTCGCTGACGACCGTGACCGCGACGGGGACAGCGACGACATTGTGGGGTTATGGCGTTCGATGCTGTTCTCCGAGGACGGCAACACGCAGCTGGAACAAGGGC
This sequence comes from Bryobacteraceae bacterium, assembly GCA_036821665.1. GTDB lineage: Bacteria > Acidobacteriota > Terriglobia > Bryobacterales > Bryobacteraceae > Bog-105. Next base: position 3,076 of record DAISJE010000158.1, read on the forward strand.
TTACGCAATGGCACCGCGACCATACCGAAATCGACAACAATGGCTCAAACCCGCCGATTAGCGGCAGCTTCTGTTTGGGGGTTTGGAAAAAAGTGGGGGACCGCACATACAGGATAAATCATTTCCCGCTGCCGTGGGATCCGACAGGAACTGCTTTCCTTGGGCCCGCCAACTATAGGGCAGAAGTGACCTTGAGCGCGGACGGCAAGCATTACCGGGGCCATTTCACCTTGGATCAGTACGACTCAACCGGAAAGAACGTGATCGGCCACCTACAGGGCATCGTGAAAGCAACTCGAATTACGATTGACACCACCGTCGGAGATGTCTTCTAGGTATTGGGGCTGCTGGGCTTGGCTGAAGCAAAAAAGCCAAGCCTTATGCCTTAGAAGGTTGTTCTTCGCGGCGAAGACGGCGCGGCGTTGAGATGCCGATACGCGGCTATTGTACAGGTGCTTGCTGGTGGAGTGCTAGCGGGAATTGTGTCCGGAAGCTATTCGGACACTTGGTTCTGTTCCAATACAGCCCGGCAAGACCCGACCCGGCTGTCTGCCAATCTCCATTTGTGAGAAAGCTCACCCAGATATTCAGTAAGATTGCCACCCATGTGATCACAGCGTTCAGCATGTCCGTTTCCCTCTGCCAGAAAACGCGGATTTGAAAGAAAAATCAGCTCACCCCAGTTCAGTGAGCCAATCGGAATCGAATTTCCGCGTATTTGAGTGGAGGGAAAAACCCAATGACAATCTCACCGGCACAGCCGGAAATTTCGAATACGAATTTCAAACCCACGGAGCCGGCCTCATCTGAGGCGCTTTTTCAACTCCTTTTCGGGAAACACATCACATATTCTCTTTCGGCAGTAGCACGGCTGGGAGTTGCCGACCATATGAGCGCAGCGCCGGTGGCAATTGAAAATCTGGCCGCCGCGACCGGAGCGCATGCTCCCTCTCTGTACCGTGTCATGCGCATGCTGGCCGGCGTAGGAGTGTTCAATGAATCGGCCGGCAAGCAGTTTAGCCTAACGGCCATGGGTGAGCAGTTGAAGACCGATACGCCCGGCTCACTTCGCTATCTAGCGATTTGTTTCGGCGACGAATGGAGCACACGGGGATTTGAGAATCTCACGCATGCCGTCTGTACCGGTGAAGACGGCGTAACGAAAGCGTACGGGAAACATGTATTTGAGGTTCTGGCCGATCTTCCCGAAGCGGCGAATAGATTTCAACAGGCAATGGTCAACGTTTCAGGCATGGCGGGCGAAGCGGTTCTTGAGTCCTATGCGTTTTTCGGTGTCGATCGAATAGCGGATATCGGCGGAGGACACGGCGGGCTGCTCGCATCGATTATGAGGCAGTATCCACAAATGCAAGGCGTATTGTTCGATTTGCCTGAGGTTGTCGCCGGAGCGTATGACGCCGGCCAATTTGACGGTCTTGAAAACAGGATTCAGGTTGAATCGGGTAGTTTTTTTGAGCGCGTCCCCGGCGGATGCGACGCTTATCTGCTGAAGCACATTCTTCATGATTGGAGCGACAATCACTGCCGCAGAATTTTGAGTTTAATTCGAGAGCAGCTTCCCGAAAACGGGCGCGTGGTGGCCTGCGAGCTGATCGTACCCGACGAACCGGGGCCGGCGCCTGCCAAAGTGTTAGACATTGAGATGCTGGCATTGACGGTTGGTGGCCGAGAGCGGACGGTGGACGAGTTTCGCGAACTGTTCCTGTCGGCAGGTTTGCGGCTAGCGCGAGTTGTACGAACGAAAACCGCCTTCTGCGTACTTGAAGCGCGGCGTGGTTGAGCTTAACAGGCGCTGATTCACCCGTGATTTTTCTCCCTAAGCGCTGGTGCTTACTCAAAGCATGCTGTAGCATGTCAGGGCAGATATGGACACCGCAGATTGCGATTACATCGTTGTCGGGTCTGGCGCCGGAGGCGGGCCACTCGCGGCAAATCTCGCAAAAGCAGGTTTTAAAGTATTGCTTCTGGAGGCGGGCGCCGACCCGTGCTCCGAGGATGAGACCGGACGGCTCATGTATGAGGTACCCATCTTTCATGGGCTATCGACCGAGTATCCGGGATGCGCATGGAATTATTTCGTGCAGCACTACTCAGACCCGCAAAAACAAAAGAAGGATTCCAAGTACGTAGCGTCCGAGGACGGCATTTGGTATCCACGAGCGGGCACGCTGGGCGGCTGTACCGCGCATAACGCAATGATCACAGTCGTCCCGCAAGCCAGCGATTGGGATGGCATTGCCGCGACAACCGGCGATGAGAGCTGGCGCGCAGACAATATGCGCCAATATTTCACGCGCATTGAAAACTGCAAATACATTCCCAACCCCAATTCCCCCAAAGGGGTTCTGGAAGGCGTGCTGTCGTCGGTGGGTGGCCTTTTCGGCGGCGATAAGGAATGGAAAGACTGGTCGCACGGCCACGGTTTCTCCGGATGGCTTCCGACCTGCGAAGCCGATCCAGCCGCCGTATTGAAAGATCCCGAGCTGATTGTGGTGTTACTGGATTCGATTCGCGCCACGCTTGCCGGACGGCCCGGTAGTCCCCTGGTGCGTCTGGGGACCCGGTTCGACCCGAACGATTCTCGCAATGAACGCCGGAGCCCCGAAGGGATCGCATTCACACCGCTAGCTGTGGAGAACGGCAAGCGTGCCGGGCCGCGCGATTATCTGTTGCGCGTACGGAAGACATGCCCGGACAAGCTGACGATTGTAACCGGCGCTCTTGCAGCGCGTGTACTTTTTGAAGGAACACGGGCAATCGGAGTCGAATATCTCGAAGGCCATCATCTCTATCATGCCGATCCGCGGCAAATTGCCAGTCCGGCCTCGACGCCACGCCGGCAACTGCGGGCGCGCCGTGAAGTGATCATATCGGCTGGCGCCTTCAACAGCCCGCAATTGCTGAAGCTGTCGGGTGTCGGCCCCGCCTCGGAACTGAAGGCGCTAGGCATACCGGTCGTGGTTAACCTGCCTGGAGTCGGCGAAAATCTTCAGGATCGTTACGAGATTGGAGTGGCCTCCGATTTCACCTGGAACTTCGCCCTTCTAAAGGGCGCCACTTTCAAATTGCCACAACCGAACGTGCCGGATGCCTGTTTCGATCAGTGGAAACACGGTAAGGGAATCTACACCTCAAACGGCGCGCTCATCGGAATTATCAAACGATCAAGCCCCGAGCTCGAAAATCCCGACCTGTACATTTTCGGGCTGCCGGGATTTTTCAAAGGATATATGCCCGGCTACTCGGCCGAGTTCGAACAGTTCCGCGACCGGTTTACCTGGGCGATTCTAAAGGCACACACCAATAACACGGCCGGACGCGTGACGCTGCGCTCCGCGAATCCGTGGGACACGCCGAAGATCGAATTCCATTACTTCAGTGAGGGGAACGACCGCTCAGGCGACGATCTGGAAGCGGTCGTAAAGGGCGTGCAATTCGTTCGCGAAATGAATGCGCGCCTACATCAAGCAGGCTTGGTGTCGGAAGAGCTTGTGCCCGGCCCCAAATACCAGAGCGACGATGAGCTTCGCGAGTTCATTCAGAACGAAGCCTGGGGCCACCATGCGTCGTACACCAACAAGCACCGCGGCGATAAGGATAGCCTGGCGGTTTTAGACAGCCGTTTCCGCGTGCGCGGCACAGAAGGATTGCGTGTGGTGGACGCCTCGGTATTCCCGCGCATTCCGGGATATTTCATCGTCTCGGCTGTATACATGATCAGCGAAAAGGCTACGGATACCATCGTCGCCGACGCAGGCTAACGAGTTTTCACAAATCGGAAAAATTTTAGTTCGTTAACGGAATCAGCAATTTACATTCGTATTTGCCGGCGCTGCGCAGAGCGTGTCGCCCATGCTTTAAGCGAGCGGATCCGAGCACGAGCGATTGCGGCTTTCGACCCGCTCAATTATCGAAAGCCGGATCTCCGACCGAACATGAAATTACTACTTCGCCTCTCTGTTTTTCTTCTACCGCTGATCTGTGCGGCGCAGACGCGCACCGATTTCAATACACAAACCAAGAATCTGCCGTTCATCAACGTCATGGCGGCTCCTTATTCTGCCAAAGGCGATTGCGTAACGGATGACACGAACGCCATACAAAGCGCCTTGAACGCGCATCGTTTCATTTATTTCCCGGTTCCCGCGGGCGGCTGCTATCTGATATCCAGCACGCTAACCTTGCAAGCCGGCGATTACCTGTATGGCGCTTCCGCTAATAACCCCAACCCGGGAGATCCGGCCGCAGGCGTTGTCCTTCGTCTGGCGCCGGGCCGCAATGTGCCTCTCCTTGTCACCTACACCAGCGTTCAAGGCGGCGGCAATGAGTATATGGATGTCGAGAACATGGTTTTCGACGGCAACGGCAGTAATCAAACCGGGGAACTGCAGAATTCGGCGCTCGTCGATTTTCGCGGCGCATACATTGGCTGCTTCCTTAAGCATGTTGTGATCATCAACTCGTTCGGGCCAGCGCTGTATACGGGCGATGCGGGCGGGGATTTGCGGATGGACACCGTCTGGATCATCAACACATCTACCAGCACATACTCATGGGTACACAATCCTTCGTCCCCCGGCTTCGGGACGCTGAATACGGATCATATTTTCGTCGAGAATCAATCCACACCGCTAAATGGAAATTACAGAAGCATTACTTTCGGCGATCCGACGACGTACGGTCACGCCATCTTTTTGAATGGCGTCCAAAACGGCGTGATGAAAACGACGCATTGCGAATCGGCACAGACCTGTATCGACTTCGCGTCCGTGCAATCGCTCATCCTTGACGGCATTAACGGCAGCCGGATCGGCAACCCCTCAGCATCCGATCACACGAACCAATACCTAGTTCGCATGATGGATACAAACACCTATCAGTTCACGATGATTGGAGCTTACTTCGATCAATCCGGCAGCACTTACAACGGATCGTTCGCAACTACTCGCGTGTTTGGATTGGCTGATGGGCTGACTACAAACGATTGGTATCAGACACCGGCCGGTAAGGCGCTATGGCCCTTCTACACACATGGTGAATTCTTTTCGCAATCCGGCTGGCCATATCTCGGCGAGCGGCCCGCTGTCGGCAACGAATTATGGATTCAGCAGATTGGAGCATACTCTCCAAACCGGCTTGCGATCTGGGACAATACAGGCGCGCCCAACGGATCGTATGCATACTTCGAGCGGAATGGCTCGCAATTAAACCTGGGATTCAGCCCGGGTCCGTGGACAGCCAACGAGCAGACCCTTCTTCAGTTGAACTACCTGGGTGTCGGCAGTGCCGGCAATAACGTGCAGGTGAACGCCGGGCGGCTGCTGAGCGGCACGTCGAGCAACACGGATCTATCCGGCGAGTTAAGCCTCTCGGCCGCACAGACCGTCAGCTACAGTTTCACCGGCGCGTATAACACACACCCGGAATGCACCGTTACGCCGCAGTTTGATCCCGGTTCCGGCAACCGCTACTGGATCAGCTACACGGCCGCGAGTTCGTTTACGGTGAATTTTGCAACGGCGGTGACAGGAAATGTCTCGTACGTGTGCATCGGCAGGAATTAGGGTCGGGCATGCCCGACCCCTACGGAACACGCGGTTTCATGGGGGGCGAGGCATGCCTCGCCTTTTCTCCTTGTGGAAGGAGCTGCGCATAATGAAGTCTTCGAGTGAAGGTTGTCACCGTACATCGGGGCGCGCGCGATG
>DAISJE010000159.1:0-8796 GCA_036821665.1 Bryobacteraceae bacterium
CGCGGGCGTGGGCTTCGGCGCAGGCGTGACCCCTCCGTTGATCACTTATTTACTGATTAACTACGGCTGGCGGGAGTCTTTCTGGTGTAGCGCGGTAATCGGGCTTATCGCGGGAGCGGTATGGTACCTGATCGCGCGCGATTCGCCCGCGCAGCATCCGCTGGTAAGCCCGGGCGAGGCGCAACTGATCGAGGCCGGCATCCCGAAGACGCTCCAGAAGAATTCCACTGCACAACTAGGCTGGGCGCAAATTCTGACGGATCGCGACATGCTGCCCGTTACGTTCAGCTATTTCGCATACGGTTACGCTGCCTATATTTTTTTCAGTTGGTTTTTCGTTTACCTGAACCAAGTCCGCGGATTGAATTTGCGTGAGAGCGCCTGGTATACCATGCTGCCGTTCATGGCCATGGCGGCCGGGTCGCTCCTTGGTGGCTGGTGGAGCGATTTACTTTCAAGAGCGCGCGGCAAACGAATAGGACGCTGTGGAATGGCGGTCATCGGCATGGGGCTTGCTGCCATTTTTATTGCTGCCGGAACTCAGGTGGCCAGCGCAAAAGTTGCAAGTGTCGTGCTCGCCGCCGGAGCGGGCGCACTGTACCTGTCGCAAAGCTCGTTCTGGTCTGTAAGCGCTGATATCGGGAAGCGCTCGGCGGGCTCGGTTTCGGGAATCATGAATATGGGGGGCCAGTTTGGAGGCGCGCTGACCGCTTCGCTTACGCCTTACATCGGCAGCCATGTGGGTTGGAATCCTTCGTTCCTGGTCGCTGCCGGCCTGTGCGCTTTGGGCGCAGTTGCGTGGTTAATGGTGCATCCCGAAGGCAGGCGATCGGAGCCACAGCCGGGGCGCATCGCTTCCACTGAATCTCTTTCGAGGTGAATTGATGAGCTTCCCAATACGTCGCCGAGAATTCCTTGCACTTGCGGCTGCGCCCATCCTGCGCGGCATGCCGGTACCGAAAATCAAGGACGTATCGGTGATTACCACCGAACCGGCTGGGGTGCGCCTGATAGTCGTGAAGGTTCAGACGGACCAGGACGGGCTCTACGGTTATGGCTGCGCTACTTTCACGCAACGTGCCGACCTGGTAGTCGATGCCGTGAATCGCTATCTAAAGCCGCTCCTGATAAACAGGCCAGCGGATGCAATTGAAGATACATGGTACGCGATGTACAACTCATCGTACTGGCGTAACGGCCCGGTGCTGAACAATGCGATGAGCGGCGTGGATCAGGCGCTCTGGGATATCAAGGGCCGCCAGGCAGGCATGCCGGTATATGAACTGCTGGGAGGCAAAGCGCGTCGCGCTGTCCTGATTTATCGGCATGCCGCGGGCGCCGAAATTCCCGAGACGATCGATCAGGCACGTAAATTAATGGCGGGCGGTGCGAAAGCGGTGCGTTTGCAAGTCGGCGTTCCGGGAATGGCTGCCTATGGGGCTCCGGGGGGCCCGCATACGGGCGCCGAGTCAGCCGTACCGCAGGATCCGTCGTTCGATCCGGAAGCGTATGTCCGCCGGTCGTTGCAACTTTTCGAAGCGGCGCGGAAAGAGCTAGGCCCTGAGATTGAACTGCTTCATGATGTGCACGAGCGCGTTCCTCCGCGACTGGCGGTTCAGTTTGCAAAGGACATGGAACAGTTCCGGCTCTTCTTTCTGGAAGATGCACTTTCGCCGGAAGACATTGAGTATTTTCGCGAGATTCGCGCCCACTGCACGACGCCACTCGCCATGGGCGAGCTGTTCAACAGCCCGCACGAATGGACGCCTCTTATCAAAGACCGGCTCATCGATTTCATCCGCGTCCATATCTCGCAGGCAGGTGGACTAACGCCCGCGCGCAAGATTGCGAATCTGGCCGAGACCTTTCAGGTGAGAACGGCCTGGCATGGACCCGGCGATGTATCGCCCGTTGGACATTGTGCCAATGTCACTCTCGATATCACATGTCACAACTTTGGAATCCAGGAGTGGACGATGCCGAACGATCGCTTGCTGGAAGTGTTCGATGGTTATCCGGTCGTCAAAGATGGCTATGTGTACGTGAATGAGAAGCCCGGATGGGGCGTGGAGATCAATGAGAAGGCCGCGGCGAAGTATCCGTTCGGTTCATTTGAGCATGGCGAGCACAAAGAATTGAATGGCGGATGGGGCGTCGTGCGCAAGCCGGACGGCACGGTGATTAATCAGTAAGCCAGGGGCGCGCGACCGTCGAAAATCGAGGATCAGCCGATGCGCGCCGCATGCGGCAGGCCTTCTGCGACCCACGCGTTCCAACCGCCGCGCAGAGCACGTGCCTTATCCCAACCTGCTTTCCGAAGTTCTCGCGCCACACGGGCGCTTGTGGCTTCGTTTGGTCAAGCACAAAGAACGGCGAGGACCGCTCCCTTGGGAAGCCCAACCTGCGCAGCGGTTCTGGCAGCCTGATCGGGCGGGAGGCGGATGGAACCGGGAATCGACTGATCGCTGTCGTTGTAGGTTCTTTCGCTACGCGCATCGATGATGATGAGCCGACCGGGGTGCGCCTGCAGCGACTTTACTTGAGCAAGAGAGATGTATTCCGGGTCGTCAACAGCAACCTGTTCGTGAGCGGGCTGCACAATCGGCGGAAGGACGTTGGCTGCCCTGCGTTGCGGTGGTTTGATCAAAAAGCTTGGCGATAGTCCATGCAGGAGAACGGAAAACAGAACAACCAGGCAGCAAATTGTCAAAAGGCGGTCTCCCTGTGGTAATCCGGCAAATACAGGCAGCAACACAAGCAGCAGCGAACTCAAAGCACGCGGTCCGAACCACGCGATGAGACCGCGATCTTTCGGAGGAAGTTTGGCAGGAAGGAGCGCAGGAATAAAGGCAATCGGGCGCGCGGCAAATGTCGCCAATACGAACAACAGCGTCGCCGTACCCAGGATGCCCAACCCCGTCCAAATCACCGACATACCGAACAGCACGAAGGTAAACATCAGCAGCGTTTCGGCCGTGGTTTGGCCATATTCGAGAAAGCAGTCGCAGAGTTCGACATCCAAGGCCGAGATGGTGAGTCCGGCCGCGAAGGCCGCCAGAAAACCGCTTCCGTGCACTGCCTCGGCCGCTGCGAACGCTGCAAAAGCAACCCCAAGCGAATAAATCGATTCGTAATCGCGGCGCACACCGAGCCGTTTTCTTACCAGATCGAGCATAGCCAGAGCAGCGAGCCCTACTATGACGCCAGCAGCAGGGCTGAGGATCAGGATGTTCATTCCGAGGTGTGCCCAGTCGCTTACACGCGGTGAGTGACCTTGACTCAGTAGCATCATTCCCACCAGCACCAAGGGAAGAAGCACGGCGTCGTTCATGCCTCCTTCGAGCCGAAGTGCCTGGCGAACCGCTGGATTGAGACCCGGTTTACCGAGCAAGGCTCGCAGCATGACCGGGTCGGTCGAGGCGAGAGCGGCCCCCAGAATCAAGGCCGCGCCCAGAGAGAGCCCCAGCAGCCACCAGGAGAACAAGCCAATCAACACGGCTGAGAAAAGTGTTCCCGGTCCAAGAACGAGAAAGGACAAGAACCTGTGCTTTCGAACTTCTGCGATGTTGAGCGAGACGGCATCGGTGAAAAGGACCAGAACTAGACTTAGCGTTCCGACGACCCGAAGAATGGGCGAATGAAGGTCTACATTGATGAGGTTCAGTCCGTACGGCCCGATAGCAGCACCGAGTCCCAGAAAAACTGCAACCTGAGGAAGGCCGCTCTTTTCAATGAACCCCGACAGGAGCGCGGAAATAATGATTACCGCTCCTATCAGAGCGAGTGTCGACAGGAACAGTTCCGGATTAAATGTAGCCATCGCAGGACCTGAGAATTTTATTTTCTCAGCAGCCCTGCATGGGCGGTCTATTCGTAGCGAAGCGCTTGCACCGGCTCGGTTCGCATCGCGCGCAATGCTGGCAGGAATGACGCAAGCACCGTCGCTACGGCTAGAATTACTGCGGTTACAACGAAGGATGACGGATCGAAGCGGGATACGCCGAACAACATGCCTTCGAGCGAACTGGTAAGCAGCATTGCTCCGCCAATACCTATCGCAATGCCGATCAGTCCGAGCACGAACCCCTGTCGGATGATCTGAAGAAGCAGACCTCGGGGCTCTGCTCCAAGCGCCATTCGGATTCCGAATTCCGCGGTGCGCTGCTCGACGGAATATGAGATCACGCCGTATATGCCGACGGTCGCCAGCCCGAGCGCAAGAATCGAAAACATACCCAGAATTAAGGTCAGAAATCGCGGGCGCGATGTTGCTGCGGCCAGGACGTCTTCCATCGTTCGCATTTTGACAACCGGAAGGCTTGGATCGACAGAAGCTACTACGTTGCGCGCTTCCCGGGCGAGCGATAGAGGATCTCCGCTAGTCCGGATAACGATATTCGGTCCCGCGCTTGCGGCCAGTTGGTAAGGGATGAAAAGTTCAGTGCCCGCCGGCTTGTCGATGCCGTTGTTCTTTAGATCCGCAACAACGCCGACGATCGTGCACCAAGCGTTCTTGCCGCCGATGTACGGGCGAACTCGTCTGCCAATAGCCGATTCGTGCGGCCAGAATGTGTGCGCCATGGCTGCATTGATCACAATTCCAGGTGTGCTCTGTTCACCATCGCGCGGTTCGAGAAAGCGGCCTTCGATCAGACGTGCGCCGAGTGTTTCGAAGAAATGGTCTCCCGCAACCTGATAATAAGCGACGTTTTGAATCGGGCCGCCCGGTGTTTTAACAAAGCCCTCAATATCGGTATCGTTGTCATTCTCCGGACGCAAGGGCGGTAAACCCGCCATCATCGTTGCCGAACGTACACCGGGAAGTTGGCTGAGCTCCTGCTGTACTTCGCGCCAAAATCTTTGCCGCGCGGCTTCATCCTTGTATGACGCATTGGGGAGATTCACGCTGAACGTCAGCAGGTTGCTCGCATTGAAACCGGGGTTCACTTGCTGGAGCTTCCAGAAGCCGCGAATCATGAGGCCCGCGCCCGCAACCAGGAGAAAGGCCATGGCCATCTGCGCAATTACGAGAATTCTGCGGAAGCGATTTGAACCAAGCGTTGCAGATGCCCGGCCGCTGGATGCTTTCAACGTGTCATACACGCGGATTGCGGAGACATGAATGAATGGAGCCAACCCGAAGAGAATACCTGTCAATATCGAGACAGCGAGCGTAAAAATAAAAACCTGTCCATCCAAGTGAACCTCTTGGGCACGAGGGATACTTCCGGAGTTCATTTTTACAATCAGGCCTAAGCTTCCGTATGCCAGTGCCCCTCCGAGTGCCGCGCCCACAAACGAAAGTAGTAGCCCTTCGGTTATGAACTGTTTGATCAGGTGGCCGGTAGAAGCGCCTACCGCTCGACGGATCGCTATCTCGCGTTGGCGCGCTTCACTTCGGGCGAGAAGCAGATTGGCAACATTGACACATGCGATCAAGAGCACAAATGCGACGGCCCCCAGCAGCGTGAGCATCGATTTGCGAACTCCACCGACTACTTCGCCGTAAAAAGAGTACATGGAGACGGGGTGTGTGCTCGGATTGAATGCGTGGTAATTTGGTGACGCAGCTTCACCCCAATGCGCAACCAGGCGCGACATCTCGTCACGCGCTTGTGCGAGAGTTACTCCAGGCCGGAGACGCCCCAACACATTGAAATTGTGGCCACCACGGTTGGTGCTCTTGGGATCGAGTTGAAGTGCGGTCCATGCTTCCGTCTCATCGGTCTGGCCTGGAGGGAAAACAAATCCACGCGGCATCACCGCAATGATCCTGGCCTTTACACCGTTGCCGTAGGTCTCGGTTCCAATGATGTTCGGGTTGCCTCCAAATGCCCGTTGCCACAGGCCATAAGAGAGCATTAACACCGGCGCGGCGCCCGGCACATCGTCTTGCTTTGTGATCAGATGGCCCATCAGCGGCTTCGCTTCGAGAAGTTTCGGCAAATCCGCCGTCACGTACGTTGTTGTGACACGTAGCGGCTGCGTTAGCCCTGCGATGTTGGCGCTGGTTGTATACCAGGCGCCGATTGACTGAAAGGATTTGGCGGAGTTCTTCAGATCAAATACTTCCGGTTCGGAGACCCAGAACTTGTGAAGACCGCCGTTTGGGAAGGTTGGAAATTCCGTGTAGATCCGGACTAACCGGTTCGAGTCCCTATAGGGCAGCGGACGAAGGATCACAGCATCTACAATGCTGAAAATTGCCGTTGTTGCGCCGATGCCGAGAGCGAGGCAGATTAGCGCGGCTATTGTAAACGTGGGCGTGCGCAACAAACTTCGAACGGGGTGCCGGAGCATAATTTCATGTCAGGCAACCTCATGGCCACACCTGACCCCTTTGATTACAGTTCAAAGAGCAATGCTGGCGTCCGAAAATGGGACAAGACGATGGCGGACGCGAACGGATCTGCTTGTCGCAACGCGTGTTCGCTGCGACCGCTTCTAGGCCGCCATCGAGGTGCTCCTCCGCGAAACAAAGGCTCGAAACCGCCGTCCGCTGGCGAGCGCCCGTGCGTATGGCGGCTTCGCGGAACACCTCTGCGGTGTTCCGCCATCCTCACCGTTCACAAGCTACTGTGACGGATTTTCTTACGCGAGCGGCGCAGAGAACCAAGTATGGCCGCCATCAATAATCCGCCGCCAAGAAGCCCGATGGTTCCGGGCTCCGGCACGGTATCGCCCGACACCGAGAACGCCGCATTGAAAGTCGTGCCGCCCACGATGTCCCCTCCAATACGCAGCCAGTTAGGCGCTAAGTCTTCATTGCGAATCCAGCTCTGCAGGTCGGGATCAAAGGGCGGCGTCGTAGGTTTGGGAGCAGATAGCCATAAGAAATCGCCGCTGCTCAGCGCAACCTGTGGAATGACAAAGTAGTGATCGGCTGGAAGATCGAATGGTGTTGTCAGCGTGACATCCAATAAAATTTCCGTCCCGGTTACTGCTCCCTCGCCACCTGTGTGCTCATTTGGAGAGGCGTGAATTCCATTCAGAACGCTATTCGCAGCGGCGAAGCTGCCGTTCACAACACTCGCACTGAATGTCAACTCCGATGCGGCGGAATCCCGCTCCTGAAACGCGACATCGGACGGTGAATTGACGCGGGTCGGCACGTTGCCCGATGGTGGATTGGCCGAATCCTTTGGAAATACCCGGTAAATCTCGGCCCTGACCTGAGTAATGTCACTAACGCTAAGCCCGTTTGGAATCAGGCCGTAAAAAGTCGCGTGATTGATAGATGTGTCCGTCGGAAGAATGAAGTCGTCAGCCGACTCAATTTCAAGAATGCCGGTTGCGGACGGACGTGAGCCTGTGGCTATGAGCCCGTCGGGCACCCCGGTACTGAAATTGAACGAATCTGCCCAAACAGTTCCCGCCAGACCGGCGCCCAGTGAAAGGCCTAAAAGAATTTTTCGTGTTGCACGCACGGTGAATAGAATCCTCCTGCGGGCTATTCTCAAGAAGGCCATCCCCGAACGCAATACACAATCAATGGACCTTAAATGAACTGGAAGTGACCGTATAAATTACTAAAAGCGCACGACTTTCGCGTAAAAATGGCGCGGGTTAGAGCTGCATTCAGCGCCTGACCCCTACTGATATTGCTATAATGATCGGCCACATTGGGGGTGTGCCCGGAATGACTGCGCCTCAATTGCATAAGGGCCTTCGTTTCGGACCGTTCGAAGTAGACTTGCACACGCGCGAGCTGCGGAAGCACGGCCTGCGAATCAAGCTCCAAGAGAAACCATTCCGGATCCTGACGCTCCTCCTCGAGCGGCCAGGAGAATCCGTTGCACGCGAAGAGCTTCGCCGCCGGCTGTGGCCGGATGAGCAGTACGGCGAATTTGATCAGAGTCTGAATACCGCAATTAAGAAGCTCCGGCACGCGCTTAACGATTCGGCCGCGACCCCGCGGTTTATTGAGACCCAGTCCCGCTTTGGATATCGCTTTCTTGGATCCGTTCAGGTCATCGCGCCGGAGCCGCCCTCGCCTGCCACGCCTATTCCTCAGTCCGGCCACCCGTTACCGCGCGAGCTACACAACAGATTTTTGATTGCCATAGCCGCGGTTATCATTCTGAGCGCTGCGCTTCTGCTTGTGCCACGCTTGGCGACGAAACGGTCCACGTCTGCGCCGAAAATTACATCCCTCGCAGTTCTGCCTTTGCTGAATCTCAGTCCCGGCGGCGAACACGATTACTTTGTAGACGGTCTAACTGACGCGCTGATCACAAACTTAGCCCGGGTTGGCGCGCTGCGGGTGATTTCGCGTACATCCGCTATGCATTACAAAGACAGCCGCGAGCTTTTGCCGCAGATTGGACGGGAATTGAACGTGAATGGGATTGTCGAAGGCTCTGTGGAACGGACCGGTCAGCAGGTCCGCATCAATATCAAGCTGATCGATGTGGCTACTGAACGGAATCTATTGGCGGAGGTTTACGAAGGCAACCTGGAAAATATCCCCGTGCTTGAAGACGAAGTGGCAGCGGCGCTCATCCGCAGGATCGGCGTACCGCTGACGCCGCTCGAGGCACAGCAGCTCTCACGTTCGCACCGTCTGGATCCAGAGGCGTACGAGTCCTATTTAAAGGGCCGGTTCCTCTGGAACACGCGTACACCCGATGGCCTGCAAAAGGCGCTTCGCTATTTCGATGAAGCACTGGCAAAGGAACCCACGTATGCTCCTGCGTATGCCGGCCTTGCCGATTGCTACAACCTGCTGAGTTTTTACAGTGCCGCTAAGCCCGCGGAATCGTTCCCCAAAGCTGAGGCTGCTGCACTGAAGGCTTT
>DAISJE010000160.1:0-8791 GCA_036821665.1 Bryobacteraceae bacterium
GCTGATGTCCTTCAGCCCGGTGACCACCGGGCGACCCAGCGCGTGCCCGACACGGATTCCGACCTGGTAGTTCCCCGAATCGGCCGACTCGTTGCCGAAGAGGATGACGTCGACGCCTTGCTCATGGCGTGCGTGAGGACGGGATTCTGAAAGAATTCGCCGGAACCGATCAACAGGTCAAGCCGGGTGACATCCATATAAATCACACGCCCCGCGCCCATATTCATGTGGCCCACTTCGCTGTTGCCCATCTGCCCCTCCGGCAAACCGACATACGGGCCCGAGGTGTGGATGAGCGTGTTCGGATAAGTCTTCAGCAGATAATCGTAAGTTGTCTTTGTCGCTTGCGCGATCGCGTTGCCCTCGATAGCCGGCGAAAAGCCCCAGCCGTCCAGGATTGTCAGGACCAGCGGTTTCAGTTTCGGCATCGGTTATTGATGGAACGCTTTTCTGCCGGGGTAAATCGCTGCGTCTCCTAATTCTTCTTCGATTCGAAGAAGCTGGTTGTACTTGACGATCCGATCTGTACGGCTGGCCGACCCGGTCTTGATTTGGCCGGCGTTCGTTGCGACAGCCAGATCGGCGATGAAGGAATCTTCGGTTTCGCCAGAACGGTGCGAAACGATCGCAGTGTAGCCGGCAACCGCAGCGAGCCGCATTGCCTCAAGCGTTTCCGTTAGCGAACCGATCTGATTTACCTTCACCAGAATCGAATTTCCGACCTTCTGATCGATACCGCGCTGCAGCCGTTCCGTATTCGTAACGAACAAATCGTCACCTACGAGTTGGATCCGCCCACCGAGTGCCTCCGTCAGATGTCTCCAACCCTCCCAATCGTCTTCAGCCATTCCATCTTCGATGGAGATGATCGGATATTGAGCAACCCATTTGGAGTAGAACTCAACCATCTGATCGGCCGTCTTCTCGCTCTTGTCGGATTTCTTAAAGACGTACTTCTTCTTATCCTTGTCGTAGAATTCGCTGCTTGCGGGATCAAGCGCGATAGCAATCTGCTCGCCGGGTTTGTAGCCGGCCTTCTGAATGGCCTCCGTCAAGACCTCAAGGGCCTCTTCGTTCGACTTGAGATTCGGCGCGAACCCGCCTTCATCGCCGATCGCGGTCGAGTAGTTCCGTTTCTTTAAAACCGTCTTTAAATTGTGAAAGGTTTCGACGCCCATCCGAAGCGCCTCGGAAAACTTGTTCGAGCCGACGGGAACAATCATAAATTCCTGCAGGTCGACCGAATTATCGGCATGCGCTCCTCCGTTGATTACGTTCATCATCGGAACCGGCAGCACACGCGCGTTGACGCCTCCAAGATAGCGGTACAAAGGCGTCATTTCCGATTCGGCGGAAGCACGCGCGGCTGCCATTGACACCGCGAGAATTGCATTGGCTCCCAGCTTGCCTTTGTTCGGCGTGCCATCGAGACACAGCATTTTGCGATCGACCGCCGTCTGGTCGGCTGCATCGACTCCTGCCAGCGCTGGAGAAATTATTTTGGTGATATTCTCGGCGGCTTTCCGAGTGCCTTTGGCTAGATAGCGCGTTTTATCGTTATCGCGCAGCTCTACGGCTTCGTGTTCGCCGGTCGACGCGCCGGAAGGAACGGCAGCGCGGCCAATTGTCCCATCTGCAAGATGCACGTCCGCTTCAACGGTTGGATTGCCGCGCGAATCCAGAATCTCTCTGCCGAGTACTTTGACAATTTCCATATTTGTATCTGATCGTCCTGAGGAAAAATGACCGGGTTCGCGAGCCGTTATCGTTTCATCGAAAAACCGCTCCCTTGCGGTCGCGGCTCGGAAAACAAACCGGGCCGTGGGCGCTGGGCGCGTCGCGAACTTTCAGAGTATCAGGCGCGATCTTCGATTCGGCAGGACTCCACAAAATGCAAAACCCCGCTAGTCAAAGCGGCGCCTGCATCCGCAGGGTACAATAAGAGTTCATTGGCCGCAACAGCCGGCCGTTACCGGAAGGTGGTGAACTCAGTTTGGCAGAAGTCCATCTGCAGGATGGCGAAACCCTGGAAAGTGCTCTACGGCGCTTTAAACGCAAGGTTCAACAAGAAGATATTGTTAAAGAAATCAAGCGACATTCGTTCTATCTGAAGCCAGGAGAAAAACGCCGCACCAAAGAAGCTCTCGCCCGTAAACGCAATCGCAAAAAGCGTCCGCGCGAGATCGAGTAGTTCCGTTTTTTGGAAATAAGCCCGCCCGGTTTCATGATCGAGGCGGGCTTTTCAGCATCTAGTGTCGCGGTTGAACCTGCTTGTAGCCGGCAGGCACGCTGAATTTTGAATCGTCAACGCCACCCGTAGCGAAGTTTGAATTCTGCGTTTCCATTTGAATGGCGGGCGCATTCGAATCACTCTCGCTCTTTCCCATCATTCCTCCCATGGGCGATGACACTCCGCTGACTTCCACATCTGTCAGCAGCGGATAGCCATTTTGCTTCATGGCTTCCTTCATGGCGGCATTAATTCCAGTGCTGGCGCCGCCCAGCATCGGCGAAAAGCCCGCAAATGCGTACTGGAATTTTTCGGCCAGGCGTTTGGAATAATCGACGGCTTCGTGCATGGCCGGATCCGGTGGAACCAGCCAAGTGTGGACTTTCACGACCATTTGCCCACTCGAACCGGAGGCTTTCGCAGTCATCGTCAGCACTGTTTCCGTTGCGGTCTGGCCGTTGATGTCACGCTTTTGGCCGGTGTTTTCCACCTTCATATCGAAATTCAAATTCGGCTCCTGTCCATGACTCATGCGCTCCTGCATACGCTCCATCTGCTGCCGCAACTCTTCGAAGGTTTGCACAGTGTAAGTCTTTTTATCGTTGTTGATGCTCGTAATGGTTCCCGCATCCAGGTCATAAATGCTGGAGAACATCCCGCCGAGCCGCGCCATCTTGGCGCCTTTGATGTAGATTGTGTAGTTCTCGTCCTGAAAGGCGTTCTTGAGACTGCCGCCGCCCATCCGGCCGATCATCGGCATACTCGCCATGCGATGGACCATATCGAGCATGGTCCCGCCGGTATATTTCACTGTCTCGTTATAAGTAACATCGCCGAACAGGCAGCTTGTCCCCAAACCGGCCAGTGCTGCCAACCCTAAGAAACGGTTCACTTCTTGCCCTCCATAGGAAGAAGTGTACAGTAGATCAAAAATACTAAAGGAGGGAAAAGGAACTTCGGAACGGCGATATACTCGCTGTTTGCCACACGCTCTCGATAGCACTCTCTCCTCATGCCGGATCGATTAACCGGGCACCGCCCGCCCCGCCGCGGCGGATGCGTGTTTCTGATCGTCCTGGCGATCATTCTGCTGCTGTGTTCGCGCTTTATCGCGTCGACGCTGATCGACTACTCATGGTGGTCGGAAATGCATCAGCTCGACACCTGGGTCAATTTGTGGCTGTATGGAACGGGGCCGATTGTGGTGGCCATCCTGCTCCTGTTTGCCGCGTTTTGGATCGCTTTTGCGGCGGGACTTCGAAAGCTCGGGGAGACACCGCTGTTTGGATTTGTCAAGCGGAGCTTTGTCACACGCATCGGACTAGTCGCGCTCGCCGTAATCGCCATAGTGGCCGCCAATGCGACAGTCGATAGTTGGACCGTTGTTCGTTATTTCGGCGGCTTGCGCCTGCCGCCAGGACATGGAGAATACGTCGACCCGATCTTTGGCAAACCGTTGCATTTCTATTTTTTCAGCCTGCCGTTTTATAACTTGCTGCTTCGGGTGGTCCTGGTTGGCGCTGTTCTTGCTCTCCTTATTTATTGGTTAGCTTCAAATGCGGAGAAGTTGAGCAAACATCTTCCCTCCATGTCTCCGCCCACAACCTATCGTTTTGAAAATCTTTCCCTTCACGAAGCATTCGATTCGAAATTCGTGCGACTGGTGGCGGCGATTTTGCTCGTTGGAATTGCCGTGAAAATTTACTTCGATCGCTACGGACTGCTGATGATCGATCACGGGCAATATTTAGTTGGAGTGGATTGGACGGCAGACCATGTAGTCCTGCCGCTGCAGTGGGCAGAGATCGTCTGCGCCGTTTTGGGCGCGATTCTGGTCATGCTGAGGCGGGAGACATGGGCCGCACTGCTGTTATTGATTCTGCTGGTCCGGTACATTGTGCCCACCGCAATAGAGGGGTTGTATGTACGACCGAATGAACTGGCGCTGGAACGGCCATACATCAAGCATCATATCGATTCAACGCGGTCCGCTTATGGTTTAAACAATCGCGTTACCGAGACTTCCTTCGAAGCGGAGCCGGAAGTGCCGATCGATTACGCGAAGCACAGCGCGGTTTTGGACAACGTGCGGCTGTGGGATTGGCGGGCATTTCACGACACGATCTCACAGATTCAGCCGCTACGGCCATACGTCTACATCGATACGGATGTGGACCGGTACAGCATCGATGGCCGGTTACGGCAAGTGTTAATTTCGCCGCGCGAACTCGAGATCCGGCAACTAGGATCGGCGGCGGCGCGCTGGATTAACCCTCATCTGATTTATACGCATGGATATGGCCTGGTCATGGCGGAAGCAAATCGTATCACGCCGGATGGGCTGCCGG
This sequence comes from Bryobacteraceae bacterium, assembly GCA_036821665.1. GTDB lineage: Bacteria > Acidobacteriota > Terriglobia > Bryobacterales > Bryobacteraceae > Bog-105. The sequence continues at coordinate 4,579 of DAISJE010000160.1, forward strand.
TTCTCTTCATCGAAGATGCGCCGGCCGTCGTCACGACTAAAAGTCTGAAACTGACGAGACCGGAAATTTACTACAGCGAAGCTCCGCATGAACCTGTATTCGTGGATACGTCGCAGCCGGAGTTCAACTATCCATCAGGATCTGAGAGCGTGTATACACGCTATGCCGGAACTGGCGGATTTCCCATTTCCGGATTGACGCGGCTTGCCGCGGCCGTCAATTACGGCGACATCAACATTCTGCTAACCGAATATTTGAACAACCATAGCCGAATGATGATCCACCGGGCGGTGTTGGAGCGGTTGTCTACGCTGGCGGGCTTTCTGACATGGGACTCCGATCCGTACCTCGTGGTCACCTCTTCCGGGCGGCTGGTATGGATGGCCGATGGCTATATGTCGTCCGATGCGCATCCTTATTCGCGCGAAGTCGACCTTGGCGATGGACAAGCAGTGAACTACGTCCGCAATTCCGTTAAAGCAACGATCGATGCCTACACGGGCGCGGTGAATCTTTACGTCTTCGATCCGGGCGACGTATTGATTCAAGCGTATGGTCGATTGTTCCCTACCCTGTTTAAGCCGTTCTCCGCGATGCCTTCGGATCTACGCGCACACGCGAGGTATCCGGAGACACTATTCAATGTTCAGGCTGAGATATACCGAACCTTCCACATGCGCGATCCGGAAGCGTTCTATAACCGTGCAGACCTCTGGGACCTGGCCAAAACAGCAAATCAGCAAGGCGGGGCTGCCACTTCTGTTTCGCCAACTTATGTTGTGGCAGCGCTTCCCGGGAGCGACACGGCTGAATTCATGCTCATTACGACATTCACTCCTGCAAACAAAAACAACCTGATCGGTGTCATGTACGCGCGCTGCGATGGAGATCATCTGGGCGAATTGGTATTCGAGCAGTTGTCCAAGCAGAACATTATCTATGGCCCGATCCAAATCGACGCGCGGATTAATCAGGACCAGAACATCTCAAAGGATCTGTCGTTATGGAACCAGCAGGGATCGCAGGTCTTACGCGGGCAGACGCTCGTGTTGCCCATTGCGCGGAGTTTTCTATATGTCGAGCCGATTTACATACAATCGGCGCAGGCGAGCATGCCCCAGTTAAAGAAAGTGGCCCTGGCAATGGGGAACCGGCTGGCATATGCGGATACGTATGAGGAATCGCTGGCACAGCTAGTTGGCGAAGTGGGGGGAAACGGGCCGGAGGTGAGCGCGCCCGCCCAGAACGCGCAGACGGCTCCGGTAGTGCCATCGAATGCGCCAGCTACAACGGTCGCTGCGCCATCACCGCAGGCTGTGCAGGCTATGCAAAGATTGCAGCAGATACGGGATCACCTGACGCGCTATCGGGATTTGAGCGCGCAGGGTAAGTGGGCCGAGGCGGGTAAAGAGCTAGAACAAATTCAGAAGTTGGCGAATAAGTAGCAAACCCGGATATGGATATCAAGAGAGTTGGTTCTCAACCTTCTGCTAAAGGACCTTTGGAGTGGTTCACCGGCGTCGTGCGGATCGATCCGCTGTTTCAAGCTCCTGATCCGGCATTTGTGCAAGGCGCTAGCGTGACCTTTGAGCCTGGTGCGCGAACCGCATGGCATACTCATCCGCTTGGTCAGACGCTCATCGTCACAGCAGGCTGTGGCTGGGCCCAAAGTTGGGGCGGGCCTGTCGAGGAAATACGACCCGGCGACGTGATCTGGTTTTCGCCCGGCGAGAAGCACTGGCATGGAGCTACACCTGCTACGGCCGTGACTCATATCGCCATACAGGAAAAATTCAATGGCAAAGTTGTTGACTGGATGGAACAAGTCAGCGACGAGCAATACCGGAAATAAATAAGTTCCGGGACACTTACTTCAAGCGCGTCGCGATAGACTTTACAAGTCTATGAAGCTGATTCCTCGGACTGCTTTGCTTATCGCGCTTGCTGCCGCGGCTGGACTGGCACAGCAAGTCATTCCGCTGCCCTTCACTGCCGCAGCCTCGCCCGAAAACTACCCCGAAAAACAGTACTTTTCAAAGGCCTGGAATACCGAGGTAGTGGCGAATGTGACCAAGCCGAGCCTGACGGTTTATCAACCGTTACCCTGGACGGCGAATGGCGCTGCAGTAGTAATTTGTCCAGGCGGCGGGTTCATGGCGCTCTCGATAAAAAGCGAAGGAATCGATGTCGCCGAGTGGCTTGCAGCAAAAGGGGTCACGGCGTTCGTTCTCAAATACCGTCTGGCACACACGGGTGCCGATGCGACGGAGGAGTTCCAGCAGATGTGGAAAGATAAACGCAGGTTCGGCGAAATGTTGCATAACACCGTGCCTCTTTCCATTGCGGATGGACTGGCTGCCGTCGCCTATGTGCGGAAACACGCATCGGATTGGAACGTATCACCCGAAAAAGTGGGGATCGTTGGGTTTTCCGCCGGTGGAACGGTTGCGGCCGCTGTTGCATTGCGATATTCACCGGCAAGCCGGCCTGCCTTCGCCGCACCGATCTACGGCGCCGCCGGGATGTTCAAGGATGTTCCGGTACCCGCGGATGCTCCTCCCATCTTTTTGGCTGCAGCCTCTGACGACCAGTTGGGATTGGCCGGCGAAAGCGTGGCACTCTATGAAAAATGGGCAGATGCGCACAAACCGGCTGAGTTACATATGTACGCCAAAGGGGGCCACGGTTTCGGAATGCGAAAGCAAGGCTTGCCTTCCGATGAATGGATCGACCGGTTTTGGGACTGGCTCAACATGGAGGGCCTCACGAAAAGGTGAGGGATTACCAATGAGCAAAGCAATTGAGAACCTGCAGAATGCGATAAAAAACGCGACCGCTATTCGCCCCAAAGCCGGAGGGTTTCCATATCTTGCAGAAACGCTTCGTCGGGCAGGCGTCACCCGGAATATTTGGGTTTTGCCGGCGTGTGAAGCTTTGTACCTGACAAACGAGGGTCCGGTAGTCATGCAAGGAACGCCGTTGTTGTCCGGCACGTTCGACGTGCCCGCTTTCGATAAGGAGGCATTGATCCGGGCGCTTCGAAAAGACCAGGCAGGTGAAAGCACGTTTCATGAGTTTCTTGAAGGGTCATGGCGTGCCGGCGTTGTGCGGTATGACGTAGACCTTGTCGCTCGCACTGTTACGTACTACGGCTGCGATGATGACTCATACGTCGAAGGGTATCCGCAGGTCAGCATCGGATAAGACAGAAACGGCGTCCGCTTTGTGATATAAAGTTCCTGGAGGTAGCTCGCCATGCGGCAGCCGTGGTTTAAGCGCTTTGGGTGGTTTCACGTTCCAATATCTGCGGCAGGAGTGCTAGTTTTTATCGCAGCACTGGCATTTTGTGTGAACGTATTTCTCGCGGTTGATCGCCATTCGCACTCGGTGAGCGACACGTTGTATGGCGTATTCCCATTCTTCACGTGTACGTTTCTTCTTTTGGATTGGATCGCAAGAAACACAAAAGGATCGAGCGAATCGGCCCAACGCGAGAAGTGATATCTTTAGGGCATCTCAGCTCCGAGGCGATTTAAAGATAATGAAAATTATCGATCTCTTACCCAATCTCGGAAATTTGATCTTTGCGATCGCATTGCTTTTCAGCTTTCTGATTGTCCTTATTGAATGGGTGGAGCGCCGCCGCGATGGCGAACGAGAGCGGAGACTGCTAGACACAATCGAGCGTGAGTACTGGATGTACCGGCGTCTCGGCCGGCTCTGACGCCTCAACGCAGTCTGGCGGGTTTCAAGGTCCATCCTTGCAGGCGCGCCAATTCAAGCAGCGCGGATGGCGCGAAGCCCTTAGGATGAATCGGCCAACTGAAGGCGGCCTCTGCATCGTTTGAAAAGTATTTCTCAAAACCCAATTCTGCGTGCGCGACACGGACTGAACCCGGCGAGAGCACGTAACCGGCTAACGTAGCGCTGAAATCGGCGAGGGACAGTGTTTGTGACCCTACCCATACTTCGCTCGGGAGGCGATGATTGCCGCTGATGAAAGCTCGGACGTCCTGGACGGCCGCTTTGAATAACCATTCGGGTATCTCAGATTGCTGATATGTTGTGGAGCCTCGGAAAGTAGGTCCGTCCACATAATCCGGCGGCATATGGAGGAGCTGAAGCAAAATGTCAGCCGCCGATAAGTCTCCGGAGCCCACGGAAAGGAAAGTGATGCTTTTTTGAAAGTGCCGGGCTAGCGTGTTTACATCGA
>DAISJE010000161.1:0-8776 GCA_036821665.1 Bryobacteraceae bacterium
AGTGGATGCGCAGCTTGTCGTTTTCGAAGCTCTGCCGCATGCATTCTGGAACAATGCGCATCTGCCGGAAACAAAAGAAGCGGACGGGATTATGGCCGCGTTTTTCGATAAACACTTGAGTAAGTGACGCACTGCGTCAATTCAGAGCATTGCCTAAAACGCGAACGCGGTCATCGGCGTGGGAAGCAGACGTAGCTCGCCATGGGCGGGCAGTCGTGCTACCGGAAGCCCCTCGCGATATAGCGAAAGCTGCAGAAAAAACGGGGCGCCGCTTCGCAACCCAAGCGCATTGAGCGATATTCTGATCTCGCACAATTGATCGATAGCGGCGCTTACCGCGTCCGCCGGCAGATCGGTTTCGATTATGGCGGGTCCGGCGTTTAATGCCGAGGCGCGAATCCGAAAGCGCTGCCCTGCATCGGTTCTGATACGCACGCTGAATTCAAACGCGGATTTACCGGCGGGGTGCTCATTTAATTCGATGGCCAGAAACACGTTCTGGCCGTCGCTACCATACCTTAACTCGCGAATTAGCGGCGGCTCACTGTGCATCGCGCCAGAACGGTGGTCAATCCGGTAGCGCCCGCCATAGGACCACTCGGTCAGGGAAGTCAGTATGCCATCTATCGTCGGCTGTATCAATCCACCGGGAGGCTCATGCAGCTCCGTTTCCGCTTCTTTCAGATTGGACTCACAAAGGTCGGCCGGGGGTTCCAGGCCGAGCAGGCGGTAGACATTTATCAAATGACCGCGATAAAGCTGATCGAATTCGCACCGATTCGCCGAAGAATGCTCGGGCCCGTACCACCAACACCAGTCGCTCCCTTCGGCAACCAGCAACTCTTCCCACGCGGCGTGCTTCCTATCGTCGGGAATCTTAGTGGCGCGCGCAGATCGGAGAGCTTTATCGTAAGCATCGCGCGCGCGGCGCAACTGTTCCCAGGCGCGGTTATCTTCATCGGCGCCAATCCAGATGTCGAAATTCGCGTCGATCCACGATCCTGGGAAAATGTGCGTCAGATCGCGGGGTTCCGAACTCTTCAGCGCCTCTGAAATTGTCAGTGCTTGTATTTGCGAATCTGCTGAAATCCGTGCGTAAAGTTCGCGAAGAAATGGCCGTCCGTTCTCCGGATAGGATTCCCATGCATTTTCTCCGTCCAAAATGATTGGAACGAGAGCATCGCGACCGGCCTTCAAAATGGGGGTGCAGTTTTTTCGAAGCTCGCGCATGAAGTGCTCGGCGGCTTCCTCCGCGCCCATTCGCGAATACACGAATCCAATTAAATCGCTCAAACGGTGATCGCGAAATACCGCCTTGATTTCGCGCCCATTCCTCCGCCAGCGATAAGGCTGGTACGTATTCTCGACTGATACCGGCTGCCCCAGGGTCTTCGCCAGAACACCATCGTCGGAGGCGGTCCACTGAAAACCCAATTTGGCTGCAATTTCGAACGTCTGATCGGATACGGATCCTTCCGACGGCCAAAATCCCGCGGGTGAGGTTCCAAATCTTTCCTCGAAAAATACGCGTGCCCGGCGTAGTTGCTCTTCCGCATCGCCGGGGCGTGAGAATTGTGCCGGCAGGTGTACATACGGATGCGATTCCGCGGCGATGTTCGAATCGCATAGCAATGGAAGAATCGGATGATAAAACGCCGACACCGACAATTCGATCTGGCGGCGACGGAAAAAATCGGCGTACGTCGGGATTACGCTCGATAAAGTTCGAAGCTGCTTGGCTCCGATACGCGCCTGATCTTCGACAGTAAAACTCCGGCCTCGCCCCGCCAGCTCGCGAACCTCAGGGTCATTTCGCAACAGTTCTTCGTCGAACCACGCGAGCTGCGAGAGGATTTGCAGATCGCGGATCATTTGCACGTCGAACGACGATATGGCACGGAGCGGATTCAGATCGCATTGCTCGAGGATCTTGAAAAGCTCCGCATACCGGGGATATCGTCCGATTGCATGCTCACGATTGGCCTGAAAGAAATACCGCAATACAAATTCCTTTTCAGCCGGCTCGAAATCTTCCGCTCTTTTCAACGCAAGCCGCAGAAACGGATCGGACGCCTTTCCACTCGCATACTCCTCAATTTGGAGCAACAAGGAAGGTACCAGATTGAACGTCTGGCGGACCTCCGGAAAATCGTCAAGGATCTTGACCATCCCGTAGTAGTCCTTAAGGGCATGCAGACGAGCCCAAGGCAGCTTATATTCTCCGCTTGATAAATCCTTATAAAGCGGCTGATGCATGTGCCAGAGGAAGCACAAATTAATTCTGGGCATCTAAGTTACACAGTAGACCGGATACGTTCCGGTAGCATTACAGCGGTCTTAATTCTCCTGAAACGATCATAGTCAACAATGAAGGTTTGCGTGCGGGCACATCAATGACCCAAACCGGTATTCGTCGGAGATCGCCATTTACCCTTATCAGCTCGCGGCTGCTGGCGTTCACTGCCGTTTTGGGTCCCGGTTTTATCACCGCGAACGTCGACAACGACCCGGGCGGCATTCTGACCTACTCACAGGCCGGCGCCCAGTTCGGGTATCAGTTGCTCTGGACATTAATTCCCGTAACAATCGGTCTGATTGTAATTCAGGAAATGGCCGCCCGGATGGGCGCAGTAACGGGCAAAGGCCTATCAGACCTAATTCGCGAAGAGTTCGGGTTGCGAGCCACCTTCTTCACCATGGTTGTGCTCGGATTGGCGGACTTCGGCAACATTATCTCGGAATTCGCCGGCCTCGCTTCGGGTATGGCCATCTTTGGGATCAGCAAATACATCGTGGTTCCGCTCGGAGCGGCGTTGGTCTGGATGCTCATCGTTCGGGGACGCTATAAGCCCGTTGAACGCATCCTGGTGGTGGCGTCGCTTGTCTATTTCGCGTATCCTATCTCTGCGTTCCTGGCAAAGCCTAACTGGGATCTCGCCTTGAAGCAAACACTCGTTCCGACACTGAGCAGCAATCCGGCCTACCTGGTCGTGATTGTGGGCTTGATCGGCACCACGATTACTCCGTGGATGCAGTTTTATTTGCAGGCCTCAGTTGTCGAGAAGGGTATCGATACCCGGCATTACGGTCTCTGCCGTGTCGATGTTATTGCAGGCTGTATTGTCACGGACGTGATCGCTTTTTTCATTGTGGTGGCCTGTGGCGCGACAATATACCATTCCAATCACCCGGAAATCACGGATGTGGCCCAAGCCGCCGTGGCATTAAAGCCCTTTGCCGGCAAGTTCGCTTCGCTGCTTTTCGCGATCGGCCTCATCAATGCCTCGCTAATGTCTGCCACGATACTGCCGCTGGCGACTTCATACAACGTTTGTGAGGGCCTGGGCTTTGAATCGGGCATCGATAAACGCTTTTCCGAAGCCCCGGTTTTCTACTGGCTCTATACACTCCTGGTAGGCGGGGGTGCAGGCATTGTTCTGATCCCGCGCCTTCCCCTGCTGAAATTCATCCTATACTCACAGGTTGCGAACGGCGTCCTCATCCCGTTTGTGCTCGTCTATATGTTGTTGCTAGTGAACCGCCCGCGCCTCATGGGCGCATTCCGAAACAATCGCTGGCAAAACGGTGTGGCGTGGGGCACGGCGGGGGTCATGATCCTCCTTACCGCCGCTTGGGTTTATACCAGTGTCGGGGATTAGAGTCGAAGGAATAAACTGAAGTAGAGATGCGTTCGGGAGAGCCCACATGAAATTTGGTGGATCTATGTGCCCTACGTGTTTATCAAAACAAGTTCGGAAGTCGCACACTCGCTGGCGCGACTTACCGATGATTCTGCTGCACGCGACTCCCACTCGTTGCCTGATGTGCTACCGGCGTTTTTATAGCTGGCCGTGGCTTCGAATATCGTAATTTAACCAGTACCCGTTTGGCGTGAGCGACTTCATATAGTGAATTTCTTTTAACGTCCGGACAAGCTCCGAAACGCGTTTGCGGATGATACGATCAGGTCGGAGGCACCGCCTCGACCGGAGTTTCCACTGCAATGGACGCGTCCCTAATCTCCGCTCCGCCGGTTGCGGCACCGCAGCGGCTGACGCTTCCTTTCGAGCCACTGCCCCAATTCCGGGAGAGCGCGCTCGAAGAGTCGCCCAGCCGCGCGGATAACCGCGGCAAACGAATCGGTATTTTCATCGTTGCCTATAATGCGCTGACCACGCTTAGCAAAGTCTTACGGCGCATCACTCCCGATGTGTGGCGAAACGTGGAGCAAGTTGTCGTCTTTGACGATGCCAGCGACGACGCCACTTACGAACTCGCGGTTGGCATCCAGGCGATGACGAATCTGCCGAAGCTGCGAGTTCTGAAAAATCAAAGGAACCTGGGTTACGGCGGCAATCAGAAGGCCGGTTACCGCTACTTCATCGAACAGGGCTTCGACATTGTGGTGCTGCTTCATGGCGACGGGCAGTATGCCCCGGAGCTGCTGTCCCATATGTATGCGCCACTGGTTCGCGGCGAAGCCGACGCGGTGTTCGGCTCGCGCATGATGAAGGATTTCGGCGGACCGCTAAAAGGCGGCATGCCGCTTTATAAGTACGTTGGGAATCGCCTGCTGACAGCGTTCGAAAACCACGCACTGGGATTGCATCTTACCGAGTTTCACAGTGGCTATAGGGCGTATGACGTCCACGCACTGGCACAGATCAAACTAGACAAGCTAACAGACGATTTCCACTTCGATACGGAAATCATTATTAAGCTGCACCACCAGAACTTTCGAATCGCCGAAGTGCCTATTCCGACGTTTTATGGCGACGAGATCTGCCGCGTTAACGGTCCCAAATACGCGAAGGCCATCGTTCGCGCGGTTCGCCGCTATACAAAAACAGCGCGGGCGGTGCGCTCCTATCCCGAGTACGCAGAGTATTTTGTTCCGTATGCGGTTAAGCGCAGCCTCTACTCGCTGCATTACTATGCGGCGCGCCTGGTCGGGACAGGCCAACGAGTACTTGACGTAGGTTGTGCGGGCGGAGCCTTCGGGAGCGAGTTGGTGCGTGCCGGCAATCGTGTAACCGGAATCGATAGCGAACCGGATGTTTCTCCTGCTGCGGCCTACGAAAAGGTGTTGCGCGCCGATCTGGAAACCGGACTCGGCGCACTCGTAGGCAACTCGACCCAACCGTTCGATCGTATTTTGTTGCTTGATGTGCTCGAGCACCTAAAAGATCCGTCTGCTGTTCTTCAGGAAACGCGCCGTCTTTTGGCTCAACGCGGAAAGGTCATCGTTTCGGTGCCGAACGCGGTCAATTTCACTGTGCGGCTGATGGTCCTGTTCGGCCGGTTCCGCTATGACGATCGCGGCATCCTCGATTGGTCGCATTTGCGCTTTTTCACGAAGAAGACTATTCGGAAGCTGCTCGAGCAACATGGGTATCACATTACAGGCCGTCATTTCACGATCATTCCCATTGAGCGATTGACCCCAGTACGTCCTGAGAGCCGACTACTGCGTTTTGTGAACCGAACCTTGCGCGCGCTTACGGCTATTGCGCCGGGTCTGTTCGCGTATGAGATTGTGCTGGTGGCGGAGCGGTAGGAGAGACACCGGTTCCCAAACGCATGTTCACTCTTGCCGCAAGGAGACCAGCGGGTCGAGACGAGACGCGCGGAGTGCCGGCAGGAACGAAGCGGCAAAGGCGGCCAAAACGATTCCGGCACAGACTACGAGCAGCGCTGCAGGATCGTCAGGCCTGACTTTAAAGAGTAGGTGCGAGATCAGCCGGTTTCCCACGAGCGCCAAGGCGATTCCTGCGACCAGCCCTGGAACTACGATGCGCATCGCATGCCGCAGAATGTTGGAAATGATAGCGGTGCGTTGCGCTCCCAGCGCCAGCCGCACCGCAATCTCGCGCATCTGGGTTCGCGTCCGGCAAGTAAGAACGCCGTACACTCCGATAATTGCCAGCAACACCCCGAAACACGAAAAGCTAAACAAGACATCGGCTGTGAAGCGCGGCCGCGAGACGGAGGCATTCAGACGCTCATCAATCGTTTCGATGCTGGAAACTGGCTGCGCAAGGTCCAGGTCGCTGACAATCCTTCTGAATTCCGGCGCTATGGAGCGGAGAGGTAAGGCGGAACGAATGATAAGGCCCAGGTCGCGCAAACGTCCTCCATCGCTCTGTTCATAGGGCGTGTAGACGACCGGCTCGGGAGAAGCGGCCAAACCGGATGTTTTTACATCGCCAACAACGCCGACGATTGTGTACCAGGTATTTTCGATTTCGCCGGTGTTCAGCCGGTGACCCAGTGCGCTCTCACCAGGGAAATAACGCCGGGCGAATTCTTTGTTGACTACGACCACGGGAAGGCTGTTTGCGCGATCGGAGTCTCGCAAGAGGCGCCCTTCGAGGAGTGGGATATGAAGAATTTTAAAATAGGCTGCGTTTACTTCCTGAGCCCGCTGGAGTGCCTTATGGCGGCTATTTAAGGGCAACGGCCGTCCTTCAATTTCAACGACGTTAGTGGCATGTCCTTCGCCTGGAGGGATCTCAGAAGCTATCGTAGGTGCCACGGCGTCTACGCCCGGAATAGCGGCTGTGCGCTCAAGAAGCTGATTGATGAACGAGAACTCCCGGTGCTTGTCGCGGTAGCGCGAACTACCAAGGTTGATGGTGGCGGCGATTACGTGCTGCGACTCGAAGCCGAGGTCTTTGTAACGCATATTCCAGAAACTCTTCAGCATAACCGCGGCGCTGCTGGATAGCGCGATGACAATAGCGATCTCGATTGCGCCGACGATAGAAAGCAGACGGAGGTTATGGCGCTTTCCGGTGATTGAGGTTTGTCCCGCAGCGATGGCTTCGCCAAGCCGGAAGTCGCTCATGCGAAGCGCGGGCAGGACGCCGAATACAAGAATTGTGAGGATCAGGAGTACGCCTGCAAAAGCGACAACCCGCAAGTCGATCGGAAGATTGCCGTAGATACTCGCGCGATAGGGGCCGAATGCAACCAGCAGAGCTCGAATGCCCGCGGCAATGAGCATACCCAAGCCGCAAGCGCAAACGGCGAGAAGCGAAGTTTCAATCAGGAGCTGAGAAATGACGCGTGCGCGCGCCGCGCCTAGGACGCGGCGAATGGCGAGTTCGCGGTCACGCTGCATCAGACGGACGAGAGATAGGCTTGCGACATTGGTGCTGGCAATGAAAAGAAAAAGAAGCGAGCCGGCGACCAGAACGGCAGATGTAATCCTGGCATTTCCAAACAAATGATCACGCAGCGGCAATAGTTTGATCGTGATGGTGGGATTCCAGAGTAGGGATCGGGGCACATGAGCCTGAATCGTGATGAGGTCCTGGCGGGCTTGCTCGTTCGTAATGCCTGGCTTGAGACGGCCAATGATGTTGCGCACGATCGAGAGCACTTTGCCATTGCGAGCCAATTCCGCGCTTTCGTTCTTGCCAAGTCCCGTGATGATATCGACCTGCTCAGAGCCTGGAAACAGGAAGCGCTCCGGCAGAACTCCGGCAACAATGTATTGTTCGCCATCGAGTAGAATCGGCTTACCGACAATTGAAGTTTCCCCAGCGAAGCGCGTTTGCCAGATCGCATGGGACAACAGAGCAACGCGCTCATGGCCGGCCAAGTCGGCGCTTTGAGGAAGGTTGTGGCCCAAAAGAGGTCTGATACCGAGTAGAGGAAGCAAAGCGGCCGACGTTTTCACGGTATGAACTTCCAGCGGTTCAGCGATGCCGGTCAGGCTTCGCGTGTATTCGTTGTAGGCGGCCAAGCTTTGAAAAGTGCGGTTGCCATCGCGCCAGTCGAGGAAGTCGGGCGTTAACGTCACTTCGTCTGTGCTGTTTGCTTTAAGAACCTCAGTAATCCAGACGAGTTGCTGCGGATTGGTGTACGGCAACGGCCGCAAGGCGACAGCGTTCAGGATGGCGAACATGGCGGTACAGACACCAATACCCAGCGCAAGGGAGCCGGCGGCTGTGACGGCGTACGCTGGGTACCGGCGGAGGCTTCGCAAAGCAAACAGCAAATCTCGCCATGCGTTCTCAATGAAATTGAACCGCCACAGATCCGCAGCTGACTCCTGGACGACGGTAACATTGCCAAGGCCGATAGGGTTGCCATTCTCTTTGGACAGCGCGCGATGATGGGCGAGTTCGGCTTCCATTTCGGCCCAAAGCCGTCGCCTTCGCAGCAATTTTCGAATGTTGCGCCGAAGAAAAGTCACTTGGCGAGTACCTGCTGAACAGCGGCGGACAAGCGCTCCCAGCTTTCCTGATGGCCGGCCAAAGTTCGTTTGCCGCGTGCCGTGATCTTGTAATACTTGGCCTTCCGCTTGTTTTCCGAAAGGCCCCAAGCCGACGAAATGCAGTCATCAAGCTCCAACCGGGATAACGCAGGATATAGGGAACCTTCCTCTACAGTTAGAACTTCGTCCGAGAGCAAGTGGATGGTCTGCGCAATTGCATAGCCGTGCATGGCCCCGCGCTGGAGAGCGTGCAGTATCAAAAGATCGAGAGTGCCCTGGAGAAGGTTTTGGCTTTTCCCCATATCGTCTTCTTTGCTCCTATGACGATCTATGGGAAGTATCGGACGGACAGCGGGCTAATGTCAAGAGCAGTGATTACGAGCAGGAAAGCTGTGGCGCATCTGGCCGTCATTTCACGATCATTCCCATTGGGCGTTTGATCCCGGTACGTCCTGAGGGCCGGCTGCTGCGTTTTATGAACCGAACCTTGCGCGCGCTTACGGCTGTTGCGCCGGGGGTGTTCGCGTATGAGATTGTGTTGGTGGCGGAGCG